>DATHVN010000078.1 GCA_035461305.1 Euzebyales bacterium
CGTAGTTGTCGATCCCACTCGTCCGCAGCTGCATGATCAGCAGCACGGCCGCCACCGCCGCACCAACCACCATCGCGTTGCGTCCGACGAGCCCGTACATCGTGCCGTCGATCATCGCACGCCGCTGGCGCGCCTCGCAGGACGACAGACACGGCGGTACGCCGACGACACCCCGCGGTCGACCAGTGACACCGTCGAACGTGTCTCTCGGGTGCCGGGCGTGTCCCTCGCGTCCGCGCGTGTTCCCCGGGAGCGACGACGTGCTCTGCCGCGCGTCAGGTCACGCGCTCGTCGGACGTGTAGACGTTCATGTGGTCGTCCCTGACGAAGCCGACCAGCGTGAGGCACGCCTGCTCCGCCAGCTCAACGGCCAACGACGTCGGTGCCGACACCGCCGCGATCACGGGGATCCGCGCCCGCAGCGCCTTCTGGACGATCTCGAACGCCACGCGTCCCGACACCATCAGCACCTGGCCACGCAGCGGCAGGTCACCCGCCAGCGCCGCCGTGCCGATGAGCTTGTCGACCGCGTTGTGCCTGCCCACGTCCTCGCGCAGGTCGAGCAGTCGACCGTCGACCGAGAAGCGAGCAGCTGCGTGCAGGCCGCCGGTCCGGTCGAACACCCGCTGCGCGCGCCGCATGGCGTCGGGCAGACCGGCGAGGACCTCGGCGGCCACCGTCACGTCGTCGTCGATGTCCGGCCAGTCCCGCCGCACCGCGTCGATGCTGGCCGTGCCGCAGATGCCGCACGACGACGTGGTGTAGACGTTGCGTCGCAGGTCGACGGGGATGGAGCCGCCGCCGCGCAGCGCGATGTCGACCACGTTGTAGGTCTGCAGCCCGGATTCCGGGTCCGTGCCCGCACAGTAGCGGACGTGCGCGATGGCGGCGGGGTCGTCGATCAGCCCCTCGGTCAGGCAGAAGCCGGCGGCGAGCTCGAAGTCGGACCCCGGCGTGCGCATCGTGACCGACACCGCCTCGCCGCCGACCCTGATCTCGAGCGGTTCCTCCGCGGCGAGCGTGTCGACGGTCGGACGCGCCGCGGCGCCCTCGATGCGGCGGATGCGGCGCCTGACCGTGACCTGCTCGGCCATCTCGTCACCCCACTGCGCGTCGCTGCTGATCGGAGGCCCACGCTCCGAGCAACCCACGGTACCGGGCGATGAAGTGCTCGTGCTCGTGCTGGGGGAACCCGTGGACGATCGTGTTCACCAGGTGGTCGTCGAACTCCTGGCTCGACACGTACTCGACCATCACCTCGTCGACCTGGCTGAGGTGGGTCGCGCAGAACTCCTCGTAGCGCTCGCACTCGAGGTAGTCGTCGGTCAGGGCCCGGTACGCCGCCAGCTTGTCGGCCCAGCTGCGGTTGTCGTCGTCGGCGATGTCGTAGAAGTCGCGCATCTGGCCGTCGAGGCGCATCCGCCGTCGGGTCGTGCTGCAGTAGACCGCCCACTTGGCCAGCGTGCGGATCGCCCACGGGAAGTAGTAGTGCAGGCTGATGATCGCCATGTCCGGGCACGCGTTGGCGAAGTCGATCGGGTACGCAACGCCGTCGCGTACGATCACCTCGAACGAGTTGTGCTCCCAGCGGAAGAACGCCCCGATCGTACGTCCGAAGGTGTCGATCTCGTAGCCCGCCTCGGGCGTCAGAAAGTCGTGGCTGACGCTGTAGCGCTCGTGCAGGTGCTTGGTCGGGTCGTATGCCAGCACGATCGTCTCGGCGCCGATCTGCAGCCCGCGGGCGAACACGTCGTAGCCCTCCACACCGGCCTGGACGTGCATCAGCTCGCGGCCGGAGGCGTCGAAGGCCGCGCGCAGCTCGTGCGGACCGCCGATGCGGGTCACGTTGACCCAGCCGCCACCGTGGAACGGCTTCATGTACATCGGGTAGCCGACGGCCTCCCCCACGCGTTCGAGGTCGAAGATGCGGTTGTAGCGGCGCGCGGTCGGCGCGAAGCGCTCGTTGTCCGGCGGCACCTTGTGCGGCAGCAGCCATGTCTCCGGCACGTTGAAGCCCATGCGGATCGCCGCACAGAAGGCCGCGTGCTTCTCCATGCTCTGGAACGTGAAGGGGTCGTTGGGCAGGTACACCTCGTCCATGAGCGCGACCTTCTTCAGCCACTCACGCGGGTGGTAGTACCAGTAGGCGAGACGTTCGACGACGAATGAGTAGCGCGCCGGCTGGCGCAGACTGAACGGCTCGATCGTGATGCGCTCGGTGTCGAACGTGTGGGTGTCCCCGTCGTAGCGGATGCGCAGGTCGAGGCGCCGTATGAACTGTTCGAACGCGGTCGGCCAGTCGTCCTCCGTCCCGAGCAGCATGCCGATGAGGTGGGTTGTCATGTCGTGCTCCCTGGGGTCGCCGATGTCACGTCAGACCAGACGGGGCAGGTGGTGGGCGATCTGGGCCCGCCAGCTGGGCCAGTCGTGTGGCACGTCGTGGCCCCACAGATCGATCTCGAACGAGATCTCCTTCGAGGCGAGCACCTCGGCGAAGCGCCTGGTTGACTCGAGCGCACCGGTGGTGTCCTCCCACTGGCCCTGACCGCAGATCAGCAGCAGCCGGACGCGGCTGCGGAGCCACTCGAGATGATCGCCGTGCACGTTGGCGACGTACTCCATCGGGTTGTTGAAGTAAGTCGCGTCACCGCGGTGGCCCCAACCTGTGCCAGAGATGTCGTAGTTGCCGCTCTGGCAGATGGCCAGCGGGAACAGGTCAGCCCGCTTGAGCGCGAAGTTGGCGGCGTGGTACGCGCCCATGCTCGCCCCGGTCGTGATGATGTCCTGCGCGCCACCGCAGTCGGCGTGGATCCACGAGGCGACCTCGGTGGTGATCCAGTCCTCGTAGCGGCCGTGGCGCAGCGCCCGTTCCTCGGTCTCGATCGAGCGGTCCGACCAGCTCTCGCCGTCATAGCTGTCGACGCAGTAGACCTTGACCCGGCCGTCATTGATCAGCCATGAGATCGCCTCGATCATCCCGCGGTCCTCGTAATCCCAGCAGTTGCCCCCTTCGGAGGGGAACACCAGCAGCGGCCGGCCGTAGTGGCCGTAGGCGATCAGCCCGCCGGCCGCGCCGATGCTCCGCGACGGCAGGTACGCGTGCTCACGTCTCATGATCTGTGCCTACCGCTGACGCTCCACGAGGTACTCATGACGCCTGCCTACCGTTCTTGGCCTGCGAGGGGCTGCGGTTCCCTCCGCGGTGGGTCGGTCGGAAGATCCGGGCACACGCCGTGGACGTGACCGTCGCGTCGAGCACTCATGCAAGCGCCCGTTCGATCAGATCGGTGAGGTGAGGATCGAAACTGTCGCGCCAGGCAACCCAGTTGTGCCCGTCGCGATGCTCGGCGAAGCCGACGTCGTATCCCTGCATCGACAGCGCGTCGCGCATGCGCCGGTTGTTGGCCAGGTTCTCCTCGACGGTGCCGCAGGTCATGCCCACCGGCACCGGCCGCGACCAGGTCGCGGCCCCGCACACGTCGTCGACGAACGCGGCAATGCGGTCGAAGCGGAAGAAGCCGGACTCCTGCCCGTCGGTGCGCTGCTGGAAGAAGCTGCCCGACTGCAGGAACAGGGCACCGAACAGGTCCGGGTACCGACGGTGAGCGTGCAGCGTGGCGAGCGCGCCGAGGCTCGCGCCGACGCCGATGCGCCACGCGCGTCCGTCCCGGCGCGGGCGCGGTTGGGGCGCCAGCCAGTCGAGCACGGGCATCAGCCCGCGTGCCAGCGCACGCCCGTACGTCGGCGATGCCGCGTAGTGCTCGTTGCGATCGACGGGTGGGATGAGCAGCACGCGCAGGGGCGGCACACGGTCCTGGCTGATCATGGCGTTGACGAAGCGCAGCAGGCTGCTGTAGCGGTCGTACTCGAGGCCGTCGTGCGCAACGATCAGCGGTGCCTCGTGCTCGACGTCGAGCTGAGGGCTGGCCCACAGGCCAACGTTGACGGTGCCGCCGAGCTGGTCGCTGGCGATGCCCAGGGCGAGGTAACGACCGGGCACGGGATCGGCGTCCAGCCAGAGCGGTGGGCGATAGCCCGGGAGCTCGACGACGGACTTCTCGCCGAACGGTCCCGGGGCGCGGAGCGGGTTGTGCGGATCGAGCGTGAGCTCACGGGTGCCGTCGGCGAGCTCGACCTCGAACTGGTACTCGAGCCGATCGACCTCGGGCCGACGCAGCCGTCCGTGCCACAGCCGTTCGCCGTTGTCGGCGCCGGTCGCAGGGCCGAGGGGCTGCATGACCGGACCGACGCGCGGACGCGCCAGCTGCTGGCACAACCGCACACGTCTGATGTGATCGGACGGCAGCCGCAACCGGAACAGGATCTCAGTTGCGTCGACGACCGGGCCCACCGAGGACATCGACATGTCGTACGCAGGATAGACCCTGGAGGGGGTCCCAGGTAGGCCGACGACCGGGCCCCGCGGCCCACCCGACCACGGACGACCGCACGTCCCGGCTCCACGTCGGGGGACCGACTGGTCATCACTTCAGCAGCGCCGGAACCGCCCCAGATCCTCGGGCGTGTCGAGGTCGTCGGCCCATGGCCCGGCATCGTCGACGGTGACGAACAGGGCGCCGACTCGCGGCAGGACGCGTGAGACCGAGCGCTCACCGGCGGCGAAGGCGGCCGCGAGGCGGGCCAGTCCGGCCACCGCGTAGACGGCGTGCAGTGGCTGCGGCCGACCCGCGACGACCGGCACGACGGCGGGCCGGCCGTCCCACGCGTCCGCGAGCGAGACGAGCACCGCTGGCTCGACGTGCGGCATGTCCACGGCGACCACCGCCACGAGAGGCGTCGTCGCGGCGCCCAGGCCGCCGATGATGGCGGACAACGGACCCTCCCCGGCCGCATGGTCGTCGACCTGCTTCCACGGCAGGTCGGGCAGTCGGCGCGGACCGGCCGCGACGAGCACCGTCGTGCACACGGTCGCCAGCCGCTGCGCAACGTGGTGGACGAGTGGCAGCCCGTCGACATCGAGCAGCGCCTTGTCGCTGCCCATGCGACGGCTGGCGCCGCCGGCAAGCACCAATCCGGTCAGGTCGTCACGCACGTGACCATCATCGCAGGCACCGGCCATCGCAGGGCTCAGCCGTCTGGCCGCCCGCCGGGCATCGTCAGCGTGGTCGCTGTCCGTGACCATCGCATCCGGGATCCCGCCATGATCGTCCCGGCCGCGGCCGGCAAGGCTCCCCAGCGCTCCCGCCATCCGCTGACGGCGGGTGGAGTCGGACAAAGGCCGACGCGCCTCGAGGGGCGGCCTTTCCGGCCGCCCCTCGGTCCTGCGTGATGTCGGTGCTAG
>DATHVN010000079.1 GCA_035461305.1 Euzebyales bacterium
ACCACCACCGCGGGTAGCGCTGCCGGAACAGCAGCATCAGCAGCGTGGCGGCGAACAGCCCGCCGACGATCCCGCCGCCGCTGGTGGTGACCTGTTCGCCGGTCTCGGTGACCACGGTCTCGTTGCCGGTCGCGGTGAGCAACCCGACGATGATCAGGATCGGGATCGCCCAGATCAGTCGAAAGAACGTGGTGAGCCGATCCAGCCGGTCGGGGTAGTCGACGTCCAGTCGGGCGGCATACGACTCGGGCGCAGTAGACACGGTCAACCTCCCACGCTGCGGGCACGGTCACCCTACAGGCCACACCGCCACGGTGACGCGAGGCTACGCCGCCGTGCGCAGGTCGACCCATCGGGAGACACCGCCGGCAGCTGAACGTCGGGTTGTTGCAGGTTGAGCTGTCGGACACGGCCGTCCGTGCCTAGCAGCGCGGCTAGGGTGCGGTCGCAGTAGGAGCGCGATGACGAGGCCACGTGCATCCTGAAAGGCCGGCAGCCCTGCACAATCCAGTGATGAGCGGTGAGGCAAGCCATGACGCCGGTGCTGAAGGGCCGTCGGTGACGATGGTGAGCTGCTCGCACGGCTCGAACTGGAGCTGGGGAAGCGGTACGGCGCGGACTACGAGATCGGCTGCGAGGCGTCTGCCGACAAGGCGGATGCGGCCATCGTGCGGCTGTCGGAGGAAGGGCGGCGTGGCGGTTGTCCTCGCGGATCAGTCGATCTCGGGGGTGAGCGGCCCGGGGTTGCTGGCGCGGGTGGGTGAGCTGCACCCGCAGGCGCAGCTGGGGTTGTTGATCCCGTGGGGTCAGTGGTCGGCGGCCGAGGCGGTGCGTCGCGCCGCGGCGTTGGGGCAGGTCGAGTTCTGGACCTTGAAGCCGTGGCGGTCGCCGGACGAGGACTTCCACAGCGTCATCGGGGAGGCGCTGCGCGCGTGGGCGCGCAGTACGCTGCCGCGGTTCGAGATCGTGCGCGTGATCGGCGAGCAGTGGACCGCGCGGTCACACGAGATCCGCGATCTGCTCGGCCGCAACAACATGCCACATGGCTTCTACCGAATGCATCCGATGAGGGGCAGCGCCTGTTGGCGCAGGCGGGCGAGGATGGTGAGCGGTTACCGGTGCTGGTGCTGTTCGACGGCCGGACGCTGGTGGACCTCACGAACGCCGAGCTGGGCGAGGCGCTGGGCGTGCAGACGGGACCGCAGCAGGCCAGCTATGACGTCGTGGTGGTCGGCGCGAGGCCGTCGGCGGGCAGGCCGGCACGACCTCGCTGATCCGCAGCTACCTCGGGTTCCCCCGTGGCGTGAGCGGCGGCGAGCTCGCCACACGCGCGTACGAGCAGGCGTGGCTGTTCGGTGCCGAGTTCATCTACGGCAACGAGGCGACCGGTCTCCGCATCGACGGCAGCGACCGGATCGTCGCGCTGGCAGACGGCAGCGAGCTCGCCGCCAGGGCGGTGGTGCTGGCAATGGGGGTCCGCGTATCGGCGGTTGGGGATCGAGACGCTGGAGGCGTTGACCGGCGCGGGAGTCTTCTACGGCGCCGCGGTCACCGAGGCCGAGGCGATGACCGACGAGCGCGTGTTCGTCGTGGGCGGCGGCAACTCCGCCGGACAGGCCGCCGTGCACCTGGCGCGGTTCGCACAGCACGTGACGCTGCTCGTCCGCGGACCGTCGTTGGCCGACAGCATGTCCGACTACCTGATCCGCGAGCTGGGCAACCAGGCGAACATCGACATCCGCTACCGAACCGACGTGGTCGACACCCACGGCGACACGCGGCCGGAGCAGCTGACGCTACGGGACCGGGACACGGGTCGGACACAGACCATTGCCGCGTCCGCGCTGTTCGTGCTCATCGGCGCGGCGCCGCGAACAGACTGGCTGCCGGACGAGATCGCACGCGACCGGTGGGGATACCTGCTGACCGGCAACGACCTGCGCGCGATTCCCGGCGGCTGGGCGTTGGAGCGGCCGCCGCTGCCACTGGAGACCAGTCTGCCGGGGGTGTTCGCCGTCGGCGACGTGCGGCACGCGTCGGTCAAGCGCGTCGCCTCCGCGGTCGGCGAGGGGTCGATCTCACTGCGCATGGTCCACGACTACCTGGCCGAACAGTAAGGATGCCACGACGGCCGCTGTACGGTCGGGGTCCGATGCAGGCAGCGACCCATCGATATGCGGGCCCGGGAGGGCAGATGAGCGACGACATCCGCACGATCTCACGCGACGAGTTACAGGCCAAGCTCGACGCGGGCGACGACGTCAAGCTGGTCATGACGTTGCACGAGTGGGCGTTCCGCGCGGCCCGCATCCCTGGTTCGTTGCACTTCGCCACCGTTGACGAGGCCTACGCCGGCTCGACGTCGACGACCGTCGTGTACTGCTCCGACCCGGCCTGCGTCGCCAGCCAGTACGCGTACCACGCGCAGGTCGACCGCGGCTACCGCAACGTGCGTCGCTACTACGCCGGCGGCCTGGCCGACTGGACCGCCGCCGGCCTACCGCTGGACAGCGACCGCACCGACCCTCCGACACGGCGTCGTCGAGGTGACGTCGACACTGACATCGGACGTCGCCGTGCCAGCCGACGCGAGCATCGAGCTCGCGGTCGACGACGCGGTCAACGTGCAGGCAGCGCTTCTGCAGGCATCATCTGCTCATCGAGGTAACACCACAGCCAATCCTCGTCCGGCTGGTGCGACTGCACGATCGGATGCGCGACCTCGCGGAAGTGCGCGGTGGCGTGCCTGTTCTTGGGGTTGTCGCAGCACCCGACCTTGCCGCACGTCAGGCACATCCGCAGATGCACTCAGGAGTCACCGAGCCTGAGGCACTCCTCACAGCCGTTCGCGCTCAGGGTGACATGCCGAACCTTGTTCGACATGGTGGCGGGCGTCGCCGCGTCGCAGGAACCAGGGCAGTCGCCGCCGGACGGCCTCGGTCAGCATGTTCACGCGCATGCTCCCATCGTGACGGCGGACCATGCGTCCCTCAACGCCGTCTGGTCGAGTCGGATGCGACATCGGGGTGGCAGGCCGATGTCCGCGGCGGTTGACCGCATCGTCGGCCGATGACCGCAGGTCTCAAGGACGCCTCGTGCACAGGCACCTCTGACCGTTCGGCCTCGGAGCCGTACGACCACCCCGGGCACCCAGCAGCAGAGCCGTGAGCACGCGCAACATCGGCCCCGCGCGGATCTATGGCGGCCTCATGACCTCGCCGTCAAGGTCCGTGGCGGGCATCCGGACGTGCGGCTCGCGGTCAGGTCACCGTGGCGTCGACCCTGGTGGTCACTTCGCCGTGTGCAGGCGCTCGATCTCGCGGCGGATCTGTTCCTCCGACGGCGGGCGTCGGAAGACGTCCCAGGCGTGGAAGAACAGCCCGATGCCCCAGCCGAACAGGGGGAACATCGGCCAGAAGAACCCAGCGCCGACGATGAACCAGATCGCGACGAGGAATGCGTTGACCAGTAGGTAGGCGGCCAGGTGGGCCCAGAACTCGGAGCGCTTGCGGAGCTGTTCGAGCGCTTCGGTGCGCAGTTGGTCGTCGCGGGTGTCGAGTGTTGTCATGTCACCCTCCTTCGGTGGTGATGGGCGGCTGGCGTGTCGTGGCGCGGCGTTCGTGGCGGGCGGCGAGCCAGATGATCGCTGCCATGACCGCCAGGACGTCGGCGAACCCGGCGATCGACGCCCACGGCAGGACGATGTCGCCGGCCTGCAGGTTGTTGAAGAACGCCCCGATCGGGGTGAGCAGCGGCCACAGCACGACGATGTTGCCGGCCAGCCGGTAGGCGATGGCGTACACGACGCCGAGCCCGAACAGGAACACCATCTCGCTGCCGGTCATGCCGTAGCCGACGTGGTACAGCGCGTACAGGACCGCGGCGCCGACCACGCCTGCGGGGATGCCGAAGCTGGCCTCCAGCCGCGTCTGGACGAAGCCGCGGAAGAACACCGCCTCGAACAGCCCGACGGTGAGTGACAGCACGAGCAGCGGCACCCACTCGGCCGGTGCGGGCAGCGTGTAGCCCCAGAACATGATCACGAACTGGACGCCGCCGAAGAGGACCGCCAGCGCAAGCGTGGACCGCAGGTTGTGGACGCCGAGCCCGAGGGTGCGCAGGGGGCGGTGGCGGATCCAGGTCGTGTAGGCGACCGGTCCGACCACACCGAGGATCAGCCCGCCGGCGAAGGACAGGAACAGCCCCAACACGTTGTCGGTGGTGAAGACGGCGAACGCGAGGCGATACAGCCCGACCACCGCCAGGTACAGGCCGCCGATCACGACCAGGTCGACCGCGTCCGCGCGTCGGCGCAGCCAGGGCAGGCCGCGGGCTGCCGGCGCGGTCACGGCGAGCAGCACGGCCGCGACGATCGGGACGACGACACCCCACGTCACCAGCGGCAGGGCGGGCAGCATCAGCAGCGCGGCGACGAGGAAGCCCACCCAGATCAGCGGCAGCCAGCGCGGGACCGCGGCGTCAGGCGTTCCGTCCGGAGTCGTGGTCGTGGTCGGGCGCAGCAGTGTCGACATGGTGGTCACCTCCCGGTGACCTCGGAGCGGCGAGCTGTCGCATCGTCGGCGGCACGGCGCATTTACCGCTCTGTCGTCAGCATGCTCCCCGAGATGGTGTGCCGCGCGGTCGAATGCCCCAGGGTGATCGGGACCATCAGACATCCATCAGGTGACGCCTGCCGCTTTGCCCGGGACCATCGTGATCCGTGAGCGAGAGCATCACGACCATTAGCGACACTGCAACAGCGGCCCCAATCTCCCAGCGCCGGGAGCGCATAGCCTCACAGCGTCATCGCGAACCGCTCCGTGTGCACAGCACGCCGGGCGTCCGGTCGCCCGCCTCCGTCATGTCTCGCCGCGACGAGGAGCGCGGTAGCCGCGGCTGGCCACGATTGCGTTGCGAATCCCGAAGGTTACATCGAGTAGCTGACGGACTTGTCACTCGTGGCCGCTCGTTGCCTGCGGGTGTGCCATGGGTGTGCCATGCATCGGTACATCGACGCCGATGGTGGAGTCGCCACATCATGCATCGCCGCAGGTCAGCGCACGTTTTCGCGCCCTTGCGGGTTCACGGTGGCCCTGCCCTCTCGTAATGATCTTCTCACGCGTCGGGCTCCGCCATGATTCGACGCCCTGACCAGACCTGTTGTCGAGCGCGAGACCTGACGATGAGAAGCGCTGGTCGCGATCGCGCGGCCACGGTGTTTCATTGGTTACCAGTCGTTTCATCGCGGTGCACCGGTGTGCCATCGGACTGAGCTGGCCGCAGTTGTCCCGCGCGAAGCCTGCG
>DATHVN010000080.1 GCA_035461305.1 Euzebyales bacterium
CGGTGGCAGATCCCCGAGGTAGCCGTGCAGGCGCTGCTCGTTGTACCAGGCCACCCACGACAGGGTGGCGAGTTCGACGGCCTCGATGCTGCGCCATGGCCCCTGTTCGGGTCCGTAGATCAGCTCGGTCTTGTATAGGCCCGACGAGTTGGCCGCATCACGCAGCCGCATCGTGCAGGCACAGATGCACGAACGCCGACGCATCGAGCAGAACATCCACGACGGGGTGCAGCAGGACATCGTCGCGACGATGGCGAGCATCCGGCTCGCACGCAACCAACTCGCCCGCGACCCGCCGCTGGCAGCCACCACGCTGGAGGCGCTGCAGGAGAACACCCGTCGCACCCTGGACAGCATCCGTGAGCTCAGCCGCGGCATCCACCCGCCGGTGCTCACCCACCGCGGGCTGCTCGAGGCGTTGGACGCACAAGCAGCGCGGATGCCCATCGACGTCCGCCTCGACGCCGCTGCGGACGTTCGTGCCGCCCGCTACGCCGAGGACGTCGAGGTCGTGGCGTACTTCGTCGTCTCGGAGGGGCTGGCCAACGTTCTCAAACACGCCGGCACCGACCTGGCGATCGTGCGGCTCGACACCGTGGACGGCTGGCTGACCGTGGAGGTGATCGACCACGGTCGGGGATGCGACCGCGAGACCGCAACGACCGGTTCGGGGATTCTCGGGCTGCGCGACCGCGTGGAGTCGGTCGGTGGCCGCCTGTCGGTGGACAGCAGCCCCGGGCGCGGTATGACCCTGCGCGCCCTGCTCCCGGCCCGGCGTGGAGCCGTAAACCGTGCCTGACCGACTGCGTCTCGTGCTCGCCGACGACAACTACCTCGTGCGGGAGGGCACCCGCAGCCTGCTGGAGGACACCGGCTACCTCGACATCGTCGCCACGGCTGGAGACGCGAGGCATCTGCTGGCAGCCGTCGAGCGCACCCAACCCGATGTCGTCATCACCGACATCCGCATGCCACCCACCCACACCGTCGAAGGCATCGAAGCGGCCCACCGCATCCGCCACACCGCCCCCGACACCGGGGTCGTGGTGCTATCCCAGTACGCCGACGGCGGCTATGCGCTGGAGCTGTTCAAGGACGGCACCGACGGGCTCGCCTACCTGTTGAAGGAGCGGATCGGGGACCTCGACGAGCTGCTCAACGCCATCAGCGCCGTCGCCGCCGGCGGCTCCGCCATCGATCCCAGGATCGTGGAGGCACTGGTCCGCTCGCGTGACCGGGCCCGCCGCTCCCCCGTGCGGTTCCTCACGGAACGTGAGCTCGAGGTCCTCCAGCAGATGGCGCAGGGCAAGAGCAACGCCGGCGTGTCCGAGGCGCTGTCCGTCTCCGAGTCCGCCGTGGAAAAGCACGTCAGCTCGATCTTCCTCAAGCTCGGAGTCACCGAACAGCCCCAGATCAGCCGCCGCGTCGCCGCAGTCCTGACCTTCCTGGGAACAGACAGCCGCGCCGACACCTGAAGGTGCCGCCGCCCTGCGGCGGTCCCCACGCTCCACCTGTGGCTGGGCGCACGGGAAATGGCGGCGCATCCGCTCTCCACGCACGAGCCGATTCCTAGCGGGCTGGTGCACACATGAGGCGACTGTCTGTCTAATGCTCGACCGACTTGCCAAGCCATCCATCAGGACCGGGCTGGGCCGGGCGGGGTCCTACGCCTTGCACCCGGGCCCCCAACGAGGAGCATCTATGAACCCTCACAATCCCGAACCGAACCACCCGTCAGGCGAGGTCGTACGCATGCCGCTGGATGGGGCGGCCGCGGGACGGCTGCGCTTCACCGCGGGGGCGCAGGACCTCGATCTCATGGCCGACGAAGCCATCGACGACCTCTGCCACGCCCACTTCGCCGGGTCGCCACCGTTGATCACCACCCGGGCAGGCACGATCCGGGTCCGCTACCCCCGCGTGCTCCCATGGCCGTTTCGTTCCAAGCCGGCGATCATGCGGCTGAACCCGACCCTGCCCTGGGACGTCGAGATCCACGGGGGCGCACAGCGCGTGACCGCCGACCTGCGCCGAACCGAGCTCACCCGTCTGGCCGTCCACGGTGGCGCCAGCCACGTGACCCTCAAGCTGCCGCCACCGCGCGGCACGGTCAGCCTGCGCTTCGCCAACGGGGTACACCAGCTGACGATCGTGCGCCCCGGCGACACCGCTGCGCGCGTATCCGTGCACCGCGGCGCCAGCGACGCGCACCTCGACGACCAGGCCGTTGGGGTGCTCGGTGGGCCCCTGCGTTGGCAAACCCCCGACTACGCCGCCGCAACCGACCGTTACGACATCACCGTCAGCCGCGGCGCCGGCGGCATCACCCTGGCGATGGCGTCCTGACGCTCCCTGCACTGGGTCGTCGGGCCTGCACGCAGCCCTGATCGTTGGCGGCCGGCGGTGGGATGGTGGAGCGGTAGGCAGCGGCTCGCCTCATCCTGCGCCGGTGAGTTTCCGCAACCGAGACGGTGGCCTGTCGGGTTCTGCGCAGGGCGGCCTGTCCATACGTTGCAGACAGCACCGCTCGACGCGGCAGGAGAGGTTGAGAGATGTCGACCCGCGCATCCACCCGGGAGACCGGCGACCCGCGACGGCCACGCACCGCGCTGGTGATCGGCGGTGGGATCGCCGGTCCGGTCGCCGCCGCCGCGCTGCAGAAAGCCGGCATCGAGCCCGTGGTCTACGAGGCGTACCGCGGCGACGCCGAGAGCGTCGGGGCCTTCCTCACGGTCGGGCTGAACGGCATCGACGCGCTGCGCGCCGTGGAGATGGACGCACCGGTGCTGGCCCGCGGTTTCGC
>DATHVN010000081.1 GCA_035461305.1 Euzebyales bacterium
CGGTGCCACCGCCTCGTCGCTGATCGTCTGGTCGTTGATGTGGACGATGCCCGACGGGATGCGGTCGGCCAGCTCGACGCCCTTCATGACGTCGCGCGTCAGGATGCCCAGCGAGAGCCCGTACTCGTTGCCCGAGGCCAGCGCGACGGCCTCGTCGATGCTGTCGAAGGGGGTGATCGGCGCGACCGGACCGAACACCTCGTTGGCGTAGGCGGGGCTGTCGGTCGAGACGTCGGTCAGGACCGTCGGCCGGTAGAACAGTCCCTCGTAGGTCCCGCCGGCGGCCAACGTCGCGCCGCCCTCGACGGTGCCGGTGACCATGTCGTGGATCCGGTCGCGCTGCGACTCGTCGATGATCGGTCCGAGGGCGACCTGGTCCGTCATCGGGTTGCCGACGGGGATGTTCTTCGCCTTGTCGGCCAGGATGTCGACGTACTCGCCGATGACGCCGCGCTGCACCAGGTGCCGGCCGGTCGTCATGCAGATCTGCCCCTGGTGCATGAAGGACCCGAACGCGCCCGCGCTCGCCGCGAGGTCGAGGTCGACGTCGTCGAGCACGATCAACGCCGAGTTGCCACCCAGCTCCAGCAGGGCGCGCTTGAGCCTGCGGGCGGCTGCCTCCCCGACCTTCCGGCCGACGGCCGTCGAGCCGGTGAACGAGATGACCCGCACACGCGGGTCCTCCACGAGCGCCTGACCGACGTCACCGCCACCGGGCACGAGATGGAGCACGCCTTCGGGCAGGCCCGCCTCCTGCAGCGCCCGCGCCACGATCACACCGCCGGTCACCACGGTCCGCGGGTCCGGCTTGAGCACGACCGCGTTGCCGAGTGCGAGCGCGGGCGCGACTGACCGGATCGACAGGATCAACGGGAAGTTGAATGGTGAGATGACACCCACCACGCCGACGGGCAGGCGGCGTGCGAGGCTCATGCGCGGCTGGGCGCTGCGGAGGATCTCGCCGGTCGGGTGGGAGGCCAGTGCGGCCGCCTCGAAGCACTCCTGGGCGGCGACGTGGGTCTCGAGCTCGGCCTTGGGTGGGATCGCGCCGGTCTCACGCATGATCCAGGTGTGCAGCTCGTCGGCCTCGGACTCGAACAGCTCACCGGCACGGCGCAGCACGGCGACGCGTTCCTCGAACGACGCAGCCGCCCACGCCCGCTGCGCGTCGGCTGCCCGCACGGTGGCCGTGGCCACGTCGTCGGTGTCGGCCAGCCCGTAGGTGCCGAGCTCGTCGCCGGTGGCGGGCTCGCGGATCGGCGTGACCCCTCCCGAGGACTCGACCCACGAGCCGTTGAAGATCCTGCCGTCCCAGCTTCCGTCGTCGAGGAGTGCCATCACTGCTCCAGTCGCATCGCCGGTGTTCGCACGGCGAACACCTGTCAGTACCTGATGAGACCATGACCGCATCACGCGTGTGTGAACCACGAGACAGGGACGTCGTCTCGCCGGCACCCTCGCGCGGTGCGACGATGGCCTCGGGTCCGGCCGGCCCGCAGGGGGCACACGTTCCGCTCACCAGGGCCGTGACCATGGGCACCGGGGCGACGGGAGGACGAGGCATGGCCGACGGAGCGCTGCATGTGCCCGACGACCTGCTGGTCCACCTGCGGCGTGCCCGGGACCTGGCGGATCGTCGCTACGCGGATCCGCTCGACCTGGAGGCGCTCGCCGCGGAGGCCGGGGTGTCGAAGTACCACTTCCTGCGCTGCTTCGCGTCGGTGTACGGCACGACGCCCGCCCGCTACCTCTCGGAGCGGCGGATCGAACGGGCGCAGGATCTGCTGCGGGCCACGAACCTCACGGTGACGGAGATCTGCATGCTCGTCGGGTTCTCCAGCCTCGGGTCGTTCAGCGCGCGCTTCACCGACCTGGTCGGCATGACGCCGTCGGCCTACCAGGCGAAGTACGCCGCCGAGGGCGTGCCGCCGATCCCCGGGTGCTACGTGTTCATGCACGGGCTGAGCGACAGGGTGTAGCACACCGGGGTGGACCGCCTCCTTCCATGTCGCAAGTCTGGAGAAGCCCGCGCGCGGTCGATCACCCTATGGTCCGGCCAGGAACCGGACGCACGGACGCCGACAGGCGGAGGAGCACACATGATCACCAACGTGTCACTGGTCACCCTGTACGTCGCCGACCAGGACGAGGCACGTGACTTCTACGTCGACAAGCTCGGCTTCGAGGCACGTGCCGACGTCACGATGGGCGGGGGGTTCCGCTGGGTGACGGTCGCGCACCCCGACCACCCCGAGCTCGAGGTCACCCTCATGGTGCCCGGCCCGCCCCTGAATGACGAGATGGCCGCTGCCGTCCGCCGCGAGCTGGCGAACGGCAGCATGGGCGGGTTCGGCCTGGCGACCACGGACTGCCGCAAGACCTACGACGAGCTGTCCGCGCAGGGTGTCGAGTTCATCCAGGAGCCCGCCGAGCGTCCCTACGGGGTCGAAGCCGTCATGCGCGACAACTCCGGCAACTGGCTGGTCCTCGTCGAACGCACGCCGTTCACGCCCGACGGCATCGAGTGAAACACACTCCACGCGTTTCTCACGGCCGGCGGCACAGGACGGGATCGTTCTTCGGCCCGACCGCCTAGCCCGCCCATGGCCATGGACGTCCGGAGCAGGCGAACGGACCACGGCGAGCAGTGAGCGATGAGGTGGCCGTCGGATCGCTTCTTCTATCGATGGGGCCCGAGTGGCGACTGGCCGACGTGGCGTTGCCCGACGCGGACGTGGCGTTGCCCGACACGCACGTGGCGTCGCCGCTGCGGCGGCCGTGGACCTCGACGCCGATGCGCTGGATCCGCTACGTGGACGGCCACTCCGTGACCTCCTCGCGACGGCGCTCGCGCGGTTCGACACACCAGGCGGTCCTCGAGCTGCGCAATGCGCTGGCCGAGGCCGGCGTGATGGCGACGCTGCCGCCGTGGGGCACCATGTGGGTCCTGCCCCTCGCGGGGGGGACGCCGTCAGGCGGTCACCAGGAGCGCCGTCGCAGCCGCCAGCGTGCCAACGGCGACCAGCGTGAACGCCAGCACCCACACCACGGCGGGCACCCGCGTCGCACGCGCCAGCTGATCGGCGTCGGTGTCCCGGCCGCGGCCGCCGCGGCGCCCGCGCCGCATGTCGCTGACCGAGCGCAGCCCTCCGAACAGCAGGAACCACGCCAACAGTGACGCGCCCGCCTCCTGCAACGGCGGCGACGCGTACACGGCCACGGCCAGCAGCACCGCGCCGGTCAGGACGATCGCCACAGCGCCGAACACGTTGCGTACCGTGACCAGCAGCGCCGCCAGCAGCGCGATGCTGCAACTCAGGATCAGCTGGTGCTGGTCCGCAGCCACGAGCGCGGCCGCGCCGAGCCCGAGCAGGCAGGGTGTCACGTAGCCGGCGAGCAGCGTCACCACCATCCCCAGGCCACGCGACCGCCCGCGCGACCGCGCGATGCCCGACGCGTCGGCATGGACCCGCATGCCCGCCAGTCGACGCCCGGCCAGCAGCGCGACGGCCACGTGTCCACCCTCGTGGGCGATGGTGACGACCGGCCGCAGCAGCCGCCACGGCCGCCGTGCCACCACGAGTGCGAGCGCCACGATGACCGGCGCCCACGCCAGCGCATATTGCATGCGCCGCATCGTGCCAGCCGGTCGCCGGGTCCGCACACGACACCACTGCGCGCACCCGGTGACCCGGACGCCGGTGCCGGCCCCGTGGAGCGCTACCGGTGGGTGTGGGTCCTCGGCGCGATCCGTTGGCGGCGGTGCGTGCTGGTCGCCCTGCGCGGCTGGACGGGGCGCGAGCGCTTGGTCATGGTGAGCGCCACCACTGCGTCGTGGCCGCGGTCTTCGCCATGCTGCGCGACCGCCTGACGACGGTGGGCATCGCGGGCCAGTTCCGCAACACCCTGCTGAGCGCGGTACGCACCACTCGATCGACCTGCTGGCATTCATCGCACCCGTCGACCGCGTCACGCTCGGGCGGTCCGGCTCTGGTCGCCGTTGGTGTGGCCGCGGCCCTCGCGAGCAGCCTGCACCTGGGGTCCGCCGAGATCCTGTCCTGACGAGCCGGTCCAGCAAGCACCTTCCGAACCTGGCGCCACAAAGTTGTGGTTGCTTCAGGTGCAACCGTTGCGCAATATTCTACGAAAGCGCCTGTGCAGGATAGGCAGCACCACGGGGAACTGCTACGTTCCCGCGCATCTGTGGCCACCTTCGGGGACCATCGGCCGTCACCGCCGCAGCGCCGCGTGAGCACGCGTGAAGGGAGAATCCGTGAGCACCATACCGGACCACGCCGACGTCGTCGTGATCGGCGCGGGCATCGTCGGCAACTGCCTCGTCGGACACCTGGCGCGTCTCGGCTGGCGCAACATCGTGCAGATCGACAAGGGACCGCTGCCCGACCCGGGGGGCTCGACGGGGCACGCGTCCAACTTCATCTTCCCGGTCGACCACGGCAAGGAGCTGGCGCTGCTGACGCTGGACTCGCAGCGCCAGTACGAGGGGATGGGCGTCCAGACCACGTGCGGTGGCATCGAGATCGCGCGCACACCCGAGCGCGTGCACGAGCTCGGCCGCAGGATGTCGTCGGCGAAGGCGTGGGGCGTCGAGTCCCACCTGCTCAACGCTGACGAGGTCAGGGAGCTGGTCCCGTTCATCAACCACGAGATCGTGCTGGCGGGCTTCTACACCCCGTCGGTGTCGGTCGTCGATTCGCTGCGCGCCGGTACGATCATGCGCGAGCGCGCGCAGGAACTCGGGGCGCTGACGTCGCTGGCCAACACCGAGGTCCTCGACATCGGGACCGACGGCCGCCGGGTGACGGGCGTGACGACCGACCGCGGCGAGATCGCCGCCTCGACCGTCGTCGTCGCCTGTGGCGTGTGGAGCCCGCGGATCGCTGCGATGGCCGGCGCGACCATCCCGCTGACGCCCGCCGTGCACCAGATGATCGACGTCGGCCCGATCCCAGAGCTGCTCGACAGCCGCGCCGAGATCGCGTATCCGATCGTCCGCGACATGGACACCTTGATGTACGAGCGCCAGAACGGCGGCGACATGGAGGTCGGTTCCTACGCGCACCGGCCGATCCTGCACCGTCCCGACGACATCCCGTCGATCGAGGCGTCCCAGCTGTCGCCGACGCAGCTGCCCTTCACCCAGGAGGACTTCGACCAGCAGATGGAGGACGCTCTCGAGCTGTTCCCCGAGGCACTGTCCGTCGAGGGGGCGGGCGTCCGCCACGCGATCAACGGCCTGTTGTCGCTGACCCCCGACGGCAACCCCGTGCTCGGCGAGACGGTCGAGGTGCGGGGGCTGTGGTCCGCTGCCGCGGTGTGGATCAAGGAGGGCCCCGGCGTAGGAAGGGCGCTCGCCGAGTGGATGACCCACGGCGAGCCGGAGATCGACCTCCACGGCGCCGACGTCGCACGCTTCTACCCGCACCAGCGCACTGTCGCGCACGTCGAGGCGCGCACGTCCGAGGGCTTCAACAAGACCTACGGCATCGTCCACCCCCGAGAGCAGTGGGCGTCGAACCGACCGCTGCGGACCAGCCCGTTCTACCCGCGCCAGCAGGAGCTCGGCGCAGTGTTCTACGAGGTGGGCGGCTGGGAGCGTCCGCAGTGGTACGAGTCAAACGCCGGCCTGGCCGAGGAGTTCGGCGTCGAGGGGCGGGAGCACGAGTGGGACGCCCGCTGGTGGTCGCCGATCATCAACGGTGAGCACCTGGCGATGCGCGACCGCGTCGCGATGATCGACCTCACCGCGTTCGCGCTGTTCGACGTCATCGGCCCGGGCGCGCTCGACTTCATGCAGCGCATGACGGTGGCGCAGATGGACCGGCCACCGGGACGGATCATGTACACGCCGGTGCTGACCGAGAACGGCGGCTTCCGCTCAGACCTGACGGTCGTGCGCCTGGCCGACGACCACTTCCGCATCATCACCGGTGGCGCCGACGGCCCGCGGGACCACAAGTGGTTCACCGACCACCTGCCCGCCGACGGCTCCGCTCAGCTGGTCGACGTCACGTCCGCGTACTGCACCCTCGGCCTGTGGGGACCGAAGGCGCGTGACGTGCTGGCGTCGCTGACCGAGGACGACGTCTCGAACGAGGGCCTGGCCTTCGGTCGCTCGAAGCAGATCCAGCTGGGCTCGCTCCCGGTGCTCGCCGTGCGCATCTCGTACGTCGGTGAGCTCGGCTGGGAGCTGCACTGCCCGATGGAGCAGGGCCTCGCGCTGTGGGACGCCGTCTTCGAGGCCGGGCGACCCCACGGCATCGTGCCCGCGGGCATCGGCGTGTACGGCACGACAGGACGGCTCGAGAAGGGCTACCGCCTGATGGGCGCCGAGCTCGACTCCGAGTACAACCCAGTCGAGGCCGGCCTGGCGCTGCCCAAGGTCAAGAGCGCCGACTTCGTCGGCCGCGAGGCCTACCTGAAGGCGCGCGACGAGGACCCTGCGGCGATCATGTGCACCCTGACGATCGACGATCTCACGTCGTCCGAGGGCATCGCCCGGCACCCCTCCGGCAACGAGCCGATCGTCACGCCGGACGGCGAGCGCATCGTCGACGCCAAGGGCCGGCCGTCGTACGTCACCAGCGCAGGAGCCGGTCCGTCCGTCGGCAAGCACCTGCTGCTGGCCTACCTGCCGCCCGAGCACGCGCAGGAGGGCACGAAGCTGGCGGTGCAGTACATCAACGAGCGGTACCCGGTGACCGTTGCGGTGGCGGGCCGGACGCCGTTGTTCGATCCCGACGACTCCCGGATGAAGGCCTGATGACGGCAGTTGCGGCGGCGCCAGCCCGCGCCGTTGCGCGCGAGCGGAGCGAGGTGTCAGTGACAGTGCCGAAGGCTCCCTGGGCCGCTAGGAGCGAGCGAAGCGAGGTGACTAAGTGGGCTACGACGTCCTGGTCTGCATCAAGCGCGTCCCGGCGCCCGGGGCGCGGATCAACCTGACCGACGACGAGCAGGAGATCGACACGCGCCACCTGGGCTTCACAATGAGCCCGCACGACGAGTGCGCCGTCGAGGAGGCGGTGCGCATCGTGGCCGAGCACGGCGGGAGCTCCACCGCGCTCAGCCTCGGGCCGGCCGAAGCCGACGAGCAGGTCCGACAGGCGATCTCAATGGGCATCGACCACGGCGTACTGCTGGAGATCGACCAGACCGACTGGGACCCGCAGGCAACCGCGACCGCCATCGCGGGTGCGATTCGTAGGCTCGCGGCGGACGGCACGACCTACGACCTGATCCTGTTCGGCAACGAGTCGCCGGACGCCGGCAACTACCAGGTTGGCATCCGAGTGGCGCATGCGCTCGACCTGCCGGTCGTGGCGGGCATCAAGGGCATCGCGTTCACCGATGGCGGCATGCGCGTGCGCCGCCAGGTCACCGACGGCTTCGAGCTGTACGACCTGCCAGTGCCGGCGGCCGTCGCCGTCAAGGAGGGCCTGAACCTGCCCCGCTACCCGGCGATCAAGGGGCGGATGCGGGCGCGCAAGGCCACCGTCCGCGCGATGCCGCCCGAGGCGGAAGCCGGTGGGCTCCGCAAGGTGCGCCTGCGTCAGCCACGGGAGCAGAAGACCGAGACGGTCGTGCTCGGCCACGGACGCGAGGCCGCCACCGCCGTCGTCGACCTGTTTGAGGAACTGGGGGTCATGTAATGGGTGAGGGCGAGCGCCAGCGAGCCGGAGGGCGCGGACCGGTCTTCGCCTTCGTCGAACACACCGGAGGTGCCGTCGACGAGACCGCGCTGGAGCTGGTGACCGCCGGGCACCAGATCGCCGCCGACCTCGCCACGACGCTGATTGCCGTGCTCGTCGGTCCCGGGGCGGACGCCGCGGCGGCGCGGCTCGGTGCCTACGGAGCCGCCGAGGTCCGCGTCGTGTCGCACCCCGACCTCGGGTCCTACGCGCCCGCGGCGTACGCCGCCAGCATCGTGCAGCTGGCCGGGGCGCTCGAGCCGGTCGCGGTCCTCGCGTCGGGCACCGAGAAGGGCAACGAGGTGCTCGCGCACGTCGCGGCGCGGATGGACCTGCCCATGGCGGCCAACTGCACCGAGGTCACCGCGGGTGACGGCCCGTGGACCCTGACACGGCTGCGCTGGGGCGGCAGCCTCCTGGAGGACTCGGAGCTGAAGGCGTCTACCAAGCTGGTAACCCTCGCGCCCCACGCCTTCCAGGCCGCGGGCATCAACGGGTCCGGCGGGACCCCCGTCGAGGCGTTCGAGCCGCAGCTCGACGCCACCGTCACCGCGGTACGGGTCGTCGATCACGAGCCCAGCGGCGCCGGCGTGTCGCTGGCATCGGCTCCGGTCGTCGTGTCCGGCGGGCGTGGCGTCGGCAGCGCGGAGGGCTTCGAGGTGCTCGAGCAGCTCGCCGGCCTGCTCGACGGCGCCGTGGGTTGCTCGCGGGTGGCGACCAACAACGGCTGGCGATCGCACAGCGACCAGGTCGGCCAGACCGGCACGAAGATCGCGCCGCAGCTCTACATCGCATGCGGGATCAGCGGCGCGACGCAGCACTGGGTCGGGTGCAAGGACGCCAAGAACATCCTGGCGATCAACACCGACCCGGAGGCGCCACTGGTGACCCGCGGAAACTACGCGGTCATCGGCAGCCTTCAGGAGGTGCTGCCCGCCATCGTCGCCGAGGTCCGGCGCCGCAAGGGCGCCTGAGCGCCGCCCCACTCCCTGGGGACGCGCCCCAACACATACACCGCGCCACGTCCCCAGCCCGGACGCCACCCTCGGACCGGATGCCACCTGTCGGTCCGTCGGGGCCTCAGGCGCGCGACGGCCGCGGAGTAGACTCGCCCGATGCCGCACGGATCCGTCGACGCGCCCGTCATCGACCTTCCCCAGCCGCTCGAGGGGCTCGACCGCATCGAACCCGACGGTGACCACGACGGCGTCGTGGTCGCGTCCGTCGACCTCGGTGGGCAACGGGGCCACGACCTGCGGCTCACCGCGTCACGGCTGACCGACGTCGCGATGGACGGCGTCGCGCTGTCCGGCGCGCTGCTCGCCGAGTGCGAGCTCGAGCGCGTCGAGGCGACCGATCTCGACCTCGTCGATGCCCGGCTGCGAGACGTCCAGGTGACCGGTGCCCGGATCGGGGACCTCCAGGCCCACGGTGCCGAGCTGACGCGCGTGCTGATCCGCAACAGCAGGCTCGGCTACGTCAACCTGCGTAGTGCGTCGCTGTGCGACGTCCGCTTCGCCGGATGCACCATCGCCGACCTCGACGTCGCGGACGCGACCTTGCGCCGCGTGGCTCTCGACGACTGCACGATCGAGCGCCTCGCGTGCCAGCATGCCGACATGGGCGACGTCGACCTTACGGGCGCGCAGATCAGCGAGGTCATCGACGTCGCCCACTTGCGCGGAGCCACGGTGAGCTCCGCGCAGCTCACTGCGCTGGCACCGCTGCTGGCCCATCACGTGGGGATCGTCGTCCGGGACGCGTGACACGCCACGGCGCACGATCGACGTCGTCGATCGGCTAGCCGTGGGCGCGTTGCGCCAGCAGGTCGCGCTCACGGCGGGCGTACGTGACCGCCCGGCGCCGGCCGACGGGTGCGGTCGTGCCGTAGGCCTCGACCGTCACGACGTGGTGGCCCTCGGCGAACGTGATGGCGTAGAAGTGCGCGAACACGTCGTGTGCGCGTGTGTTCTCCATCTGCACGACATTCCGCCGCAGCCGGCCGTGCGGCAGTGCCGGATAGCGACGTCCGAGGCCCCCATCGATGCGGTCGAGGTCGCGCAGCAACGCACGCACGTCCTGCGTGGTCACGACCTTCAGCGTCGCGCCTCCCTGCGCCCCCGCGTAGTAGGAGCGCATGCGGATCAGCCCGACACCGTTGCGGCGGTAGACACGGGCCTCCGCGTCGTCGAAGTAGAGCGGGAACCGATCCGGATCGTCGATGACCTCGTTGGCCTTCATCTCGGTCCCGGGGTCACCGGACACGAACCATTCGCCGTTGGGGTCCACCGGTCGGGCGGGCGGCGCGGGGGTCTCCGTCCGCGCCGCGTTCGCGGTGGTGTGCGACGCGTCGACGTTCGCATCGTCCTCGACGAGGGGCAGGCCGGCCAGCCCGAGCACGACGAGTGCGAGGAGGCCAAGGGTCCACGATGTGCGTCGCGATGTCATGCTGCGTCCGGTCCCTCCCCCTGGCCCCGACGAGCTCCAAGCGTTCGTTCGCATGGTAGCCGCGGAGGCTGACGCCCGACGGCGCCGGCGGCCGACCGGAACGCGATCGACACCGGCGGCGCGGGGAGTCGCACACCGTGCGACGCCACAACCACGATCGTGCGGTCCCTCCGGGCCGACAACGGAGCTGCACGGCGAGCTCAGTGGTGACGGCCGCCGCGTGTGATCTCGACGGCCTTGCCGTTTGGAGGAGCCTACTCGTCGGCGCCGAGCCCGTTGGTCGTCGGTCGAGCGTGCGGTGCCGGCCGACCTCGACGTCGGTCCGGACCGGTCCGGACATGTACGTCGTCGCTGCCACACTCCGGCGGCCCGAACCGCGACGCGGTCTCCGCACTGACCTCCTGCGGGATCGGTGGGGCATCGCCCGTCCTGATACAGGAGTGCCCGCCCACCGCGTCACCTTGAGGGATGTCGTTGCCTGCGGCGACGGCGACGTCGTAGCTGCCGTGATGACCGTGGGCCACGGCGTACCGGGTTCGAGTCGACGATGCCGTTGTCGGCTGCGGCTGCGGCAGGCCCTCGAGCCCGGAGACGTCACAACCTTCCGACAGGTCGACGAACCCCTACAGGTTGCGACGGAACGGCCGCGTGCAGCGGGGGGTTCGAGACCGCCGGTACAGTCCCGGGATGCGAGAGATCAACCCGACGGCACTGCCCGCGCGCGCGGTCTACGAGCTGCTGACGACGCTCGTCGTCCCCCGACCGATCGCCTGGGTGTCGACGCTGGCTCCCGATGGACGCCGAACGTCGCGCCGCACTCGTTCTTCAACATCATGTCCAACGCCCCGCCGGTGGTGCACTTCACGTCCGCTGGAGAGAAGGACACGCTACGCAACGTCCGCGCCACTGGAGAGTTTGTGGTCAACGTCGTCTCACGGGACCTGCTCGAGCAGATGAACCTGACGGCAGCCAACTTCCCGTCGCAGGAGGACGAGTTCGGCTGGGCGGACCTCAACCAGGCGCCGTCGAGCGTGGTGAGCGTGCCACGGGTCGCCCGCGCCCGTGCCGCGATGGAGTGCACGTTGCGGCAGGTGCTGGAGATCGGCAACGGCCGGATGGTCTTCGGTGACGTCGTGCGCGTCCACACCGACGACCTGTGGGTCGACGGCGAGATCACGCCCGAGCGCCTCGACCCGGTCGGCAGGCTCGGCGGCTCGGCCTACCTGCTGCTCGACGGCGTCACGCGCCACGCGCGGCCGTCGTGGGACGACGTGCGTCCGGACTGACGCGGAGGACGCCCGGGTCGGCGATGAAATACCGACGCCGCCGACGGTGTTCGCAGTGGTGACAACCGACACCGGAGTCACGATGGCCACCGTTGAACTGACCCATGACAACTTCACGCAGACGCTCGACGACCACGACCTCGTGCTGGTCGACTTCTGGGCGTCGTGGTGCGGGCCGTGCCACACGTTCGGACCGATCTACGAGTCGGCGTCCCAGCGTCACCCCGACGTCGTGTTCGGTAAGGTCGACACCGAGGCCGAGCATGAGCTTGCTGGGGCGTTCAACATCATGTCGATCCCGACCCTGATGGTCGTGCGTGACCGGGTCGTGCTGTTCTCCCAGCCAGGCGTGCTGCCCGAGGAGGCGCTCGACGACCTGATCGCACAGGCCCAGCAGCTCGACATGGATGACGTGCGCGCCAAGATCGCCGAGGATCAGCAGGCCTGACGCACGCAACGTTGGCGGTCGCTGGATGGCGGCGTGGCAGATCGCGACAGGCCGCTGTGTCGCGTGGCTGCTGCGCGGTCGAGGCGGCCGCCGGCCCGACGCAGCGGCTCTCGCCGATGGGGAAGCGAGCGAACGCAGCCGGTCGTGAGGTGCTCGTCTCTGCGTTCGGCGCATTCGACAAGCACAGCGGGGAATGTCGCAAGATCAAGATCGGCTCCTCCACGGCACCTGAACGCTTCCGTTTGGCCCAAGTCCAGGAAGAGCAGGTCGGCTGGACCGAGACCGCCAGGTCGCCCGGCGAAGGCCCCGGTGGCGAGCGTCGGAGAAGCTGATGCACGCGCGGTTGGATGAGTGGCGGTACCCGCGCTGTGAGTGGTTCGAGGCGTCCCCCGGAGGTGCTGGCCGCGGTGGGTGAGTTGGAGCGGTTGACGGAGGAGGGGCGCCGGTTGCCGCAGGCGACGACCACCCGTAGCGCATGACGGGGTAGGTCAGTCCTCGACCGTGGCGTCGTCGAACTTGACGATCCCGGTCAACCGCTCTTGGCCGGCGAGCCTCGGCCGCGTACACGTCGCAGAGCAGGATCGGCTCCGAGCCGGATCGTCGAACCTCCAGGCCCGCACGGACCGTGGGTGGCTGGTCGCATGGTGGTCCTCACTGGCCACCGGGTGTGCGGCTGATCGCAGCGCATCCGTTGTGGCGGGGCTGGAGCCGGGCTCATCGCTGCCAGGATGCCCACTGCCGTGGCACCTTGTCGATGCGCACCACTGCAGGGAGGGACCGAATACATGTTCGACCAGCGGAGTTGTCGCGGGCCGGCTCCATTGCCCAGCGACGTCGACACATCGGCTCCGCACTGAGTGAGGCCGCCGACCGAGCGCGAGACTGGACTCTAGATCGACGGCCTCTGAGCGACGGGAGAACCACACCGCCCGTTGGCGCTAGCGTGCGCCCGGCCGGTTGGACGATGCGCCCTCCCGTTGGGGGGCCAGCGACGACAAGCGCCTCTAGACCCAGCGCCGAGAGTCGGGGTACCGCAGGCCGGCGCCCGGTTGGGGTCAGTCCCTGGCCACCGGCCTGCGCCGCCCCTCGGCGGCGAGGTGTCCCCAGCCGCCTCTGCCGTCCAACACGCTGTCGACGTACGATTCACCGGTCCGCAGTGTCCACCGGTACGGGAGAGATCGGGGGCCACCGGGTTTCGCCGGCTGGGGGGCATCGCCAATCCATCGGTCCGCGGCACCCCGGACGAACGGCGTGGGCGCTGGCGCATACGAGGGGAAACCGGTTCACACCGACCTGAGCCGTTCGTGTCCGGCGAGCTCGGCCGCGTGCTCGTCGCACAGCTGGTCGCCGCCCTCGAGGATGCCCAGCACGTCGCGTAGCTGTTCGTCGAGCGCTCTACGTGGCCTGCT
>DATHVN010000082.1 GCA_035461305.1 Euzebyales bacterium
GTCGAGGTCCTCCATCAGCGAGACCGCTCCCGACCGCGCGACCTCTGCGATCTCACAGATGCGGGTGACGACATCGGCCATCGGCGTGGCGCGGTCGACGCGGCTGACCACGTGCAGCATCTTGGCCAGCGTCGACTCCGAAGGCCGGCTGCGGCGGTGCAGGTGCTCGTGTGCGGCGCGGTCCTCCGGGCGGAACATCAGGATGCAGTCCGACGGCTTGCCGTTGCGTCCCGCGCGGCCCGCCTCCTGCCAGTACGACTCGACCGAGTCCGGCATGGTGTGGTGGATCACCGTGCGGATGTCGGGCTTGTCGATGCCCATGCCGAAGGCGCTGGTCGCGCACAGTACGTCGAGGTCGTCGGCCAGGAAGGCGTTCTGCACCGACTCGCGGGTCTGACGGTCCATGCCGCCGTGGTAGTGCCCGACCCGCACGCGGCGCGGCGCGACACCGCCGCCGGCGAGGTCCAGCAGCGCCATGGCGGTGTCCTCGGCCTCGCGCCGTGTCGTGCAGTACACGACGGCGGGCGTGGCGACCTCGTCGAGCAGGCTGAGGAGCTGCCGGTCGCGGCGCTCGGGGTCGGTGACCCTGACGACGGTGAAGTGCAGGTTCGGGCGATCGAAGCCGCGGGCCACCACCAAGGGGTCGCGCAGCCGCAGCTCGCGGGCGACGTCGCGGCGCACGGTCTCCGGCGCGGTCGCCGTCAGGGCGAGGACGGGTGGTGTGCCCATCGCGTCCTTGGCGGCTGCCAGCTCGCGATAGGCGGGGCGGAAGTCGAAGCCCCACTCCGAGATACAGTGCGCCTCGTCCACGCAGAACAGGTCGATGGCGCATCGCCCGAGGGCGGCGCGCACGTCGGTCCGCGCGAGCTGCTCGGGCGTCGAGAACACGAACCCGTAGGCACCAGCGGCCAGGTCGGCCAGCACCTGCTCACGCTCGGCGCCGCGCAGGTTGCCCGACAGCGCCGCGACGGGCAGGTGGCTGTCCTCGCGCAGGCGCCGGACCTGGTCGTGCATCAATGCGAGCAGGGGGGTCGCCACGACGGTCGTCCCCTCCAGCAGCAGGCCGGCGAGCTGGAAGACCAACGTCTTTCCGCCGCCGGTCGGCAGCACCGCGATGACGTCGCGGCCGTCGAGCACGGCCTCCAGCGACTCACGTTGCCCGGGCAGGAACGTCTGCAGCCTGGGGAAGTACCGGCGCAGCGCCCGGGTGACCTCGCTCGACCGCCGGGACGCGCTCATGACACGCGTCCGCCACCGGTGCTCCGTGCAACGCGTCCGGGTGCCGGTTCGCGACAACGGTCCGCCGTGCCCGGTGGATCACCTGGCCTCGTCGTGCGCACCATGCCGTTCCCCCTGCCGACAGCGTCGGTCGCACCGGCACGACGGGACCGCGAGGGCCCCAGCGCGCCAGCCGTGGCCGCCGCGAACGGCGACCTGACACCACTGTGGTGCCCGATCGCCCACTCTTCACGCACCGAATCGAAAATTTTGTCCGCCGCCCTGGGATCGTGGTCGCGTTGGTCGACGGGACAGGTCCCTGACGCTGCGTACGTGCGCATGCTGGTTACGTCGCCGGCTGAGTCGAGGCGACGGGTCGTCCCTTCCGGGCGCGATCCGCCCGAAGCATCGGTCAGCGCCCGGCGCGTGACCGGATGAGCATCGAGGAACGATGGCACTGCGTTGGAACGCACGTACCCTGCTCGCCGTGCTGGTCGCGGCCAGCGCGCTGCTGATCGCCGTGGGGTCCGCTGCACCTGCGGGGGCGGCGTCCAAGAAGAGCAAGGGCGGCAAGACGTACACCGTCAAGCAGGGCCCGTGCACGATCGACAAGATGCCCAAGGGCGCGAGCCACCAGTGGACGCCCGCGGGCGAGTCGATCGTCCACCGGGTCCGCTACGGCCAGGGCCTCCAGCAGATCGCCTGGTCCTACGGCTTCAAGGGGGACAAGGCCTTCCACCGCCTGTGGGACGCGAACCCACAGCTCGAGGCGACCTGGCTGGAGCGGTCGGGCATCACCGTCCGCATCCCCGCCTGCGGTGCGGAGCTGCAGCGCCGCAAGCTGCCGAAGCCACCTCCACCACCACCACCACCACCACCACCGCCGCCCGAGCCGGAGCCCGAGGAGCCTCACGCCCACGCCAAGAACGACGACGGCGCCGATCCCACTCCGGAGCCCGACCCGGCACCCGAGCAGGTCGCAGCCGTGCCGTCGGGCAGTGTGTGGGACGAGCTCGCGCAATGCGAGTCCGGTGGTGACTGGTCGATCAACACCGGCAACGGCTACTACGGCGGGCTGCAGTTCAGCGCATCGTCATGGGCCGCGGTCGGAGGTTCCGGCCTGCCCCACGAGCACAGCCGTGAGGAGCAGATCAAGCGCGGCGAGCTGCTGAAGGCGCAGCAGGGCTGGGGGGCGTGGCCGTCCTGCGCGGCGAAGCTGGGTCTGCTCTAGGTCTGTACCCTACGTGCGTGAGGGCGCGGCTTCGCGGGGGTCGATCTTGCGCCGCGGTGCCGTTCCCGCCCCTCCAGCGCTGCGGTGATCTGATCGCCGACCAGCTAGCTCGTCGCGCTCGAGGAGCGCGCCACCGGCGCCTCCGAGCTGCCCTATCGCGAGGTCTCCAACCGCTGGCCGCAGCCAGCCCGCCACGCGCCGTGGACGATGGCGTCGATCTCGTCGATGAAGCCGACGGCCACCGCCCTCCTGCCGGGCGGCTCTGCGCAGCGCAGGGGAAGTAGCTGGCGCCGTCGCCCCGTACCACATCGACCGGAAGCTCGTCGCCGAGATGAACAGGAACGGGTCGGAGGCCAACGCGACGGCAGGCGAAGACGTTGAACGACGCGCCGATGGCGTGCGGTACAACAGGGAAGATCAACGGCATCGACAGCGTCACCGCGAAGACGGCCAGCCGCCTGCGCGCGCGCCCTCACATGCGGCACCAACGTCCAACACCGCGCCGGCGACCAGTGCGCCTCCCACGTGTGCTGCCATCGTCGTCATGCGTGTATGTCCGATCGCCCCGCCGGTGCGCGGTGGTCCCGCGCACGCTCTGACTACCAAGAGTCGCAGACACCGCTGCAGTCGGGCGTTCAGCTAGGTGTGTCATGTTGTGCGCTGTTGAGCCGCTCGCCCGTCAGCACGTCGAACACGAAGCTGCGCCGCAGGTCGACCGTCGCAGCGACCGGTGCGCCCCGCGCGATGTGACGGCTGGGCGCAACGCTGGCGAACAACCTGCCGTGTCCGAGTCCTCGGGTGCGCCCGGGTTCCAGCGTCACGGTGGTCGACGAGCCGAGCGGCTCGATCGCTGTGACGACGGCCGGCAGCCGCCGGTGCCAGGCATCACGCGGGTCACCTTCGTCGATCGACACGGCGCCGACCCGTACCCCGACGGCGATCTCGGCACCCGTCGCCCGCCGCACCACTGCCTCCCGCTGGCTCGGGTGCAGCCGTAGCGCGGTGCCCGACAAGTCGATCCAGGCGGTCGTCCCGTCGTCGTGGAGGCGACCCTCGACGACCCCCAGCGGGGGATCGCCGAAGAAGCGGGCGACGAACAGGTCGGCCGGGCTCGCCCACACCCGCATGGGCTCGTCGACCTGGACGATCCGACCGCGCGACAGCACCGCCACGCGATCGCCGAGCGCCATCGCGTCGCGCTGGTCGTGGGTGACGTAGACCGCCGTGACGCCCATGCCGCGTTGCAGCTGGCGCAGCTCCCGCCGGACGCGGCCGCGTTCGCCGGCGTCGAGCCCGGCGAGAGGCTCGTCGAACAGGTAGACCTGCGGTCGGCGTGCCGTCGCCCGACCCAGCGCCGCCTTGTGGCGCTCGCCGGACGACAACTGCCTCGGTCGCCGGCGCAGCTTCGGCCACAGCCCCAGTGCCCTCGCCTCAGCCCGGACGCGGCGGGACGCCTCGTCCGAGGGCACCTTGCGCAGGCTGAGGGGGAAGCCGAGGTTCTGCTCGACCGTCAGGTGGGGCAGGAGGGTGTCGTACTGCGAGACCAGCGCGACGTCGCGATCGCGGGGAGAGAGGTCGTTGACGATGCGGTCACCGATCGTGATCGTGCCGGCAGCCACCTCCTCCACGCCGGCCACTGTCCGCAACAGGGTCGACTTGCCCGACCCCGACGGCCCGACGAGCGTGAGCAGCTCGCCCGACCGCACGTGCAACGTCAACCGGTCGAGCGCCGTGACCGTGTCCTCCGGACGCTCGCCGGAGAACACGACGGTCACCTCGTCGAGTGCGATCTCGACCACGCAGCGGCTCCTTGGGCTCCCCGCCAAGCCTATGCAGAGGATCGCGCCGCGCCGCCACGGATCTGGGCTGTGGTGCGCCTAACCGGCGTAGAGGTGCCGTTTGAACAGGCGCCATGAGGCGACGAAGAGCGCGACGGCCAGCATCGCCAGCAGTGGCAGGTACAGCGGCTGGATGAGCTGGCCACGCAGCATCGCGTCGCGCAGCAGCACGACGCCGCTGGTGACCGGTAGCATCTGCGCGACCCACACCAGCACGGGACGGAACCGTTCGAGGCTGAGCAGGAATCCGCTGAAGAAGATGCTGGCGAGCAGCACGAGCATCGCGTACTGGACCGCCTGGCTGTCGCTGCCAGCCGCGAGCGCGAGCAGGAACCCCAGGCCCGTCGACGCCAGCAGCAGCAGCGCGACGGTCGTCACGACCACGGCCCACGAGCCCACCATCGGGACGCCGAGGCCGAACAGGAGCCCGGCGGTCAACGCAGCGGCGATCATCGCCCCCAACAGGAAGAATGCCAGGTACTTGCCGATGACCATCTCGGCGGTCGTTACCGGTGCTGCCCGGAACAGCTCGTTCGTGCCCAGTTCGCGCTCGCGGACGATCGAGAGGCCCACGAACGTCACGACCATGTGCTGCACGAGCAGGGCGAGCACCGCCGGGGCGTAGAACGCGACGAGCTGCACGTCATCGCCGTCGATCCGTTGCGTCGTGCCGTCGAACGGGCTGACGATGACGTCCGGGCTCAGTGACTGGAACGTCTCGAGCTCGCTGTCGAGCGCATCCAGGTCCTGCGACAGCTGGCTGACCTGCTCGCGCTCCACCGCCGAGGCGCTCGACGACTGGCTCAGCGCGTCGGAGCTCTCGGTCAGCGACGCGTAGGCGTCGAGCAGCTCGGCGCTGTCTCCGGGACCCGTCGTCTGTTCGATCCCGCCGAGCACAGCCAGCGACGGTCCCAGTGCGAGCGCGAGGTCGGCCAGGTCGCCCTGCGCGATCTGCAGCTGCTGGTCGGCGTCCGCTCCGCTCGACAGCCGGCGGTCGAACGCGGCGACGCTGGCCTGGGCGGCGTCGAGCCGCTGCTGGACGTCCGCCGACTCCTGCTGCCCGCTTCGGACCAGCTCCCGCAGCACCTGTTTGTTGACCTCGTCGACCCCCGTGCGGGTGAACAGTTGGATCGCCTGGGTCTCGAGCGGGTCGATCTGGTTGTGGTAGACGCTGACCTCGGCCTGCGCGCCCGATCGCACCGTCTGCTCGGCGTCGTCGGGGAACACCAGTACCATCTGGACCTCGCCGCGGCGCAGCCGGTTGAGCGCGCCCTCCTCGTCGCGCTGGACGCCCTCTACCGTCAACCGCTCGCTCTGGGCCTCAGCGAACTGCCTGACCTCGCCCTCGACCTCGCTGCCCTCCGGCACGACGAAGATCGTCCTTACGGCTGGGTCCTCCTCGCGCAGGCCGCTGCCGAAGGCGAGGAGGATGACGAACGGTCCGAGCACGAGGCTGAGCATGAGGCCGGGCTGGCGCACGACCTGCACGATCTCCTTGCGCACGAAGGCGCTGGTGCGCACGATCCGCCTCATCGCTGGTCCTCCGCCGGCGCCCTGTCGTCCGCCGCCTCGTCGTCGCCCTCTTGGGGCGGGGTGGTCGGGGCGCCGCCCCCCGGGGGTGGGGTGGCCGCCGCGTCGACCTTCGGCGCGACCACCTCGTCCGGCGGTGCGGTGTCGGTGGTCTCCGGTGGCGGTGCGGCCGGGGGTCCACCGACCACCGAGGGGTCCTGCGGGGGCGGGGGGATCGTGATCTCCGGCTCGAGCGCGGCCTGCTCGGCGGCGGCGTCGGACAGCCCGCTGAGCTCGGTCGGTCCCTCGGACTCGATCAGCTTGACGAAGACGTCGTCGAACGGCGGCAGGTAACGGTCGATCGACTCGACCTGCACACCGCGCTCGTCGAACCAGCGCTGCAGCGGGGGGATCACCCGGTCGGCGTCGTCGACGGTGATGCGCATCCCGCGGCCGTCGACGCGCATGCGCTGGGCGTGGACCACGTAGCGGAGCCGTGTCGCGTCAGTGATCAGGTCCTGCTCGATGCGGTCGGCCACGATCAGATCGATGACCTCACCGCCGAAGGCCTGCCGCCGCAGGCCCTCGGGCGTGTCGACGGTCAGCAGCCGACCCTCGCGCAGCACGCCGATCCGGTCGCAGTACGCGGCCTCACCGACGTACTGGGTGGTGACGAACAGGGTCCTGCCGCCGTCGCGGAGCGACTCGAAGTGGTCCCAGAACTTGCGGCGCAGCACCGGATCGATGCCCCCGGTCGGCTCGTCGAGGAACAGCAGCTGCGGCTCGTTGACCAGTGCGGCCGCCAGTGCGAGGCGTCGCTGCATGCCGCCGGAGGCATGTCGCAGGCGCTTGCGGCGATGCTCGACGAGCTCGACGAACTCGAGCACCCGCTTGAGCTGCGACCGACGTCCCCACGGCATGCCGTAGATCGAGGCGACGAAACGGAGGTTCTCCATGATCGACAGGTGGGGGAACAGCACCGACAGCTGTGGCATGTAGCCGATCCGTTCGCGCTCGCGCTCACTGAACGCTGTCGGCTCGGTGCCCATGACGTACGCGGTGCCGTCGGTCGGCGACTGCACGCCGGTCAGCAGGCGGACGGTCGTCGTCTTGCCCGACCCGCTCGGTCCGATGAAACCGAAGATCGTGCCCTCACGGACCTGCATCGTCAGGTCGTCGACCGCGGTCTGCCCGCCGAAGCGCTTCGTCAGGTGCCGCGTGTCGACGATGTGATCGCTCCTCGGCGGGTCGTGCGCGGTCGTGTCGGTCATTCGCGGCCGTCTTTCGTCGCTCGGAGGATCCGTGTCACCCCGGTCGTGTGCGCGGGAAGACAACCGGTACAGTCTCTCTTCGGCCCCGTGTGCCCAGCCGCTGATCGCGAGAAACCGCAGTGCATGCACGGCAGTGGGCGTGGCACCGGCCGGCGACACGGGCCGCAGCGTACCCAACGACCGGCCCTGGAGGCCCGCAGCCCGTGACCTGGACAGCGACCATCACCGAGCAGCGCGACGACGTGAGCCTTCGGCGGTTCGGGCGGGTGATGCGCGCGATCGGCCTGGTCGGGGTGGTCGCCGGTGTCACCGCGATCGTGGCGGGCCTCTGGCTGCTGCGGGATCTCGACGCGCTGCTGGGACGCTCGCTGGTGCTGACGGCCGAGAGCCTCGGCACCGTCGACGCGTCGCTGGTGGTCGCAACCGACTCGGTCGGTGTCATCAACGAGGGCCTCGCCCGCGCCGAGCGCACCTCGCGTGGGCTGGAGGGCAGCCTCGACGATGGCGCGAACCTGCTCGACGAGACCGGCAGCATCCTCCGCGGCGACGTCGCGTCGTCGCTCGAGTCGGTGGAGCGCACCATGCCCACCCTGATCGAGGTCGGCGGCACCATCGACGCGACGCTGCGCGCCGTGGACCGCCTCCCCGTGGGACCCACCTACACCCCGGAGGAGCCGTTCGACGAGACGCTGCGCGCGCTGCGGGACGACCTCGACGGGCTGCCGGAGGACCTGCGCGCCCAGGCCGACACCGTCGACGAAGCGGGGGACAACCTGCGTGAGGTCGGGGCGCAGGGCGAGGCGATCGCTGCATCGATCGGCGAGGTCCGCGCCAGCCTGGAGGAGACCGGCGAGGTGCTCGGGCGGTACCGCGCGACGGCCGGCGAGGCCAGTACGCTGCTCGAGGACACGACCGCCGACCTCGAGCGCCGGCTGCTCGTGCTGCGCGTGCTGGTCGTGGTGCTCGGTCTCGTCTACTGCGGCGGACAGGCGCTGCCGCTCTACCTGGGGCATCGTCTCGCGGAGGCGCGGACGACGACCCTCCCGGATGTCGAAGACCTGTAGCTGACCCATCGACCTGCTCGGGGCGTCGCCTGCACCGATGTGGCCAAGCTGAGCACTCGCGACCTGCCCGTCGCCGCGGCCCGCGGCGCCGACGGTGCAACGACCGTGGCCGCCACCGCCCACCTGGCCCACCGAGCGGGGATCGCCGTGTTCGCGACCGGGGGAATGGGTGGCGTCCACCGCCACGCGCGGCGCAGCTGGGACGTGTCAGCGACCTGGCGGCGCTCGCACGCACGCCGCTCGTGGTCGTGTGCGCCGGCGTCAAGTCGATCCTGGACGTGCCGCCACGCAGGAGCACCTCGAGACGCTGGGGGCCCGTGCTGGGGTACCGCAGCGCGCGCGCTTCGCGGGCTTCTACCGCAGCGACGCGGGTGTCGACGTGCCCTGGCGGGTCGACGACGTCGACGAGATCGCTGCGATCCACCGCGCACAGGTGGAGCTCGGCGCGCCGGCGGCGATCGTCGTGTCCAACCCCATGTCCGTCGACGAGCAGCTCGACCGGGCGCTGCACGACCGTGCGCTCACGTCCGGCCTGGACGCCGCCGCCGACGCGGGCGTGATCGGTGCGGCGCTGACGCCGTTCCTGCTCGACCACTTCCATCGCATGACCGGGGGTGCGGGCCTCGCGGTCAACTTCACCCTGGTGCTGCGCAACGCGGCACCGGGAGCGCGATCGCGGGCGGCGATCGCAGGATGACGTCACCGCGTGTCGCGGTCGTCGGTGACGTGGTCACCGCGGGGTACCTGGCGCCCTGACTCGACGGTGCCGCACCCGACGAGGCGCTGGAACGGGCCACCCGCGTTGCCGCCCGGGCCGTCGGCCGCGCGCGACCGAGATGATGCCTGCTCGCCCCCACCGGTCCGGATCGCTCAGGCCGCCTCGGCCGCCTCGGCGATGATGCGGTCGGCGATGTGCTCGGGCACCTGCTCGTAGTGGCTCGGGTTGACCTCCAGCCCGCCGAACCCGCTCGTCAGGCTGCGCAGGTCCGCTGCGTAGCGTGCCAGCTCCGCCCGAGGCACGTGGGCGACGACGACCGCGGTGCCGGGCCCGGCGCGGCCACTGCCCTGGATGCGGCCCCGGCGTGACGACAGGTCGCCCATGACGTCGCCGGTCAGCGCGTCCGGCACGGTGATCCGCACCTCGTCGATCGGTTCGAGGAGCACCAGGCCCGCAGCCTCGGCGGCGGCGCGGAAGCCGAGCGCGCCGGCCATCTGAAACGCCATGTCCGACGAGTCCACGCTGTGGTGCTTTCCGTCGAAGACGGTGACCTCGACATCGACGACGGGATAGCCGGCGAGGACCCCGTTGGCCAGGGCGTCGACGATGCCCTTCTCGACGCTGCCGATGAACTGGCGCGGGATGACGCCGCCGACGATGTTGTCGTGGAAGGTGAAGCCGGCACCGCGGTCCGCCGGAGCGACCCGGATGTGGGCGATGCCGTACTGCCCGTGCCCGCCGGACTGCTTGACGTGCTTGCCGATGCCCTCCGCGGTGCCGCGGACCGTCTCCCGGTAGGCGATGCGCACCGGGACGGTCTCGACGGACACGCCGAACTTGCGCTGCAGGCGCGACTGCACGACCGCCATGTGGGTCGGTCCATACACGCTGGCCACCAGCTGGTTGGTCTCGGGGTCACGAATGAGGCGCAGCGCAGGATCCTCCTCGGCGATCCGCGCGAGGGCGGTCGACATCTTGTCCTCGTCGCCGGCGCTCGCCGGCTGGAGCGCCATGCGGAAGTACGGCTCGGGCGGTGCGGGGACCTGCGGTGGCGCCGTCGTGCCGTCGACGTCGAGCACGTCGCCGGTGCGGACGTCATCGAGCTTGGCGACCGTGACGACGTCGCCGGCCGCGACCTCGGTGACCGGTGACGTGTCTGAACCCTGCAGCCGGAACAGCTGGTGCATCCGGACCTTGTCGCCGGTGCGCTGAACAGTGAGCACGTCGTCGGCGCGCAGCATCCCGCCGATGAGGCGCAGGACGTTGATCCGCCCGACGTACGGGTCGGACTGGGTCTTGACGACCACGGCTGCGGTCTGGTCGGTGACCGGCTCCGGTGCCGGACCCTCGGTGAGCAGGAAGTCCGCCACCAGTCGCACGCCGATGTCGGCCGTGGCCGATGTGCACACGACAGGGAAGAAGCCGCCACTCGCGATGCCGGCCGCGAACACCTTGCCCAGCTCCTCCGCCGCCGGCGTCTCGCCGTCGAGGTAGGCCATCAGCAGATCGTCGTCCTGCTCGACGATGGCCTCGACCAGGAACTCCCGATTGCGCTCGGCCTGCTCCCGGCGCTCGTCGGGGATCGCGCGGTCTGTGCGTCCCTGGTCGGTCTTCTCGACAGCCGTGAAGTGGAGCAGGTCGATGATCCCCGTGAAGTCCGCGCCGACCCCGATCGGCATGTGGACCGGCGCGAGCGCCTTGCCGCAGCGCTCGTGAAGCGCGTCGATCGTCGCCTGGTAGTTCGCCTGGTGCTGGTCGAGCTGGTTGAGCACGACGACCCGCGGCAGCCCGATGTCATCGCACGTCGCCCACAGCCGGTCGTGCTGCGGCTGTATGCCGGCGGCCGCGTTGACGACGAACAGTGCGATGTCGGCCGCGGCGAGCGCGGGATAGGCGTCGCCGATCGCGTCGTCACCGCCGGGCGTGTCGAGCAGGTTGATCCGGTGGTCGCGCCAGGTCACGCCGCCGACGCCGAGACTCCACGTGCTGCCGCGCTCGCGTTCCTCGGGCTCGTGGTCGAGCAACCCGTCGCGACCGATCGGTGTGCCGCCGAGCGCGATCAGGCGCTCCGCCAGGCTGGTCTTGCCGGTCCCGCCGTGACCCACGAGCACGACGTTGCGGATGCGGTCGGTGGAGATGGTGGCAGCGGGCATGCGGCGTCCTCGATGGTCATCGCCGGGCTGCCGTGCTCTCCGTGCACCAGCAGCGGCCGGCGCGGTCGGTCGATCCTACGGGGTCGCGCACGCGGACGCGAGTGCGATTTCGCCTGCCGAGCGGCCCGACGGCGGAGTCACCGTCGCTGCCGTCGGGCGTCGACCTGCGTACGCACCCGCCGCTTCAGGCGTGCGATGATCGCGGTCATCCCACGCAGGCGCAGCGGGCTGATTGTGTGTCCGAGGCCCATGCGCTCGGCGAGGTCCTCGGGCACCGCGATGACCTCCTCGGCCGTCGCGCCGTCCAGCCCGTCGGCGAGGATGCCGGCGAACGCGCGGGTGGTCGGAGCCTCGGAGGGGCAGTCGAACCACAACCGCACGGTGTGGTCGTCCGCGACCTCGACGTGCAGGAAGAACGGCGTCTGACACTCGACGACCTGCTCCATGCTCGAGCTGTCGAGATGGTCGGGCAGTGGTGGCAGCGACTCGGCGTACTCGAGCAGCAGCTCGATGCGCAGGTCGTCGGGCGCCGAGCGAAACTCGTCGGCGATCGTGGCGAGCCTGCCGCTCAGGTCGGTGGTGCTCATCGTCGCTCCCGGTGCTGGGTGTTGGGCTGGTTGCCGGACATGTCCTGGCTCCCCATGGTTACCGTGCAATCCGGTCGGCGCCGGACGCCTACCCCTACTATGGCGTGCGCCACCGCCGTCACAGGCGCAGCGGACACGCGCGACGCGCTGCACCTCGATCGCAGCCGGCACCCCGCCAGCGCCCCGGCAGGAGGAGTCCCACGATGACCGTGCTCACCGACCCCGATCCGGGCCTCGCGCAGTATGCCCACCCCGAGCGGCTCGTGACCACCGCGTGGCTCGCCGACCACCTCGACGATCCCGCCGTGGTCGTCGTCGAGTCCGACGAGGACGTGCTGCTGTACGACACGGGCCACATCCCCGGTGCCGTCAAGGTCGACTGGCATACCGAGCTCCAGGACACCGTCACCCGCGACTACGTCGACGGCCCCGCGTTCGCAGAGCTGCTGTCGTCGAAGGGCATCGCACGCAACCACACCGTGGTGTTCTACGGCGACAACTTCAACTGGTGGGCCGCGTACGCGCTGTGGGTGTTCTCCCTGTTCGGCCACCCCGATGTCCGCCTGCTCGACGGGGGCCGGCAGAAGTGGATCGCAGAGGAGCGGCCCCTGACCACCGACAAGCCCGACCGGGCACCCACCGAGTACCCTGTCGTGGAGCGCGACGACGGCGCGATCCGCGCGTTCCGCCGCGACGTCGAAAGCCACCTGGAGGTCGAAGGCAGGCTCGTGGACGTGCGCTCACCCGAGGAGTACCGGGGCGAGAAGCTGCACATGCCCGATTATCCGCAGGAGGGCGCCGTGCGCGGTGGCCACATCCTGGGCGCCGTCAACGTCCCATGGAAGACCGCTGCCAACGATGACGGCACGTTCAAGTCGCTCGACGAACTGGCCGACGTCTACCGCAAGGGTCAGGGCCTCGACGGCGACGACGAGATCATCGCCTACTGCCGCATCGGTGAGCGCTCCAGCCACACCTGGTTCGTCCTGACCCACCTCCTGGGCTACGACCACGTGCGCAACTACGACGGTTCGTGGACCGAGTGGGGCAACCTGGTCGGCGCACCCATCCAGACCGGCGATCAGCCACGCTGACAGCGGCGGCGCGGGCGGCCGGGCGGTCGCCCGGCTGACCGTGCACTC
>DATHVN010000083.1 GCA_035461305.1 Euzebyales bacterium
TTCGACGGACGTGGCAGCGCGACGCGGGCCGGCCGTGCCGCGGTGGTCACGGGCGGTCCCCGTCGTCACCCGCGACCACGCCGAGGATCTCGTCGTCACCGACGATGCCCAGCAGGTCGCCGTCGGCCACCACCTTGACAGGGCGTTCGGCGGCGAGCACCGCCCTGGTCGCATCCCGCACCAGCACGTCCGGCCCGAGCTCGGGCCCGTCGAGCGGGTCGTCCGGCTGCGGCGGGCGCATGATCCAGCGCAGCGTGAGCACGTCGGCCCGTGACACGTCGCGGACGAAGTCGCGGATGTAGTCGTCGGCCGGTGCGCCGACCAGGTCGTCACCCCGGCCCATCTGCACCATGTACCCATCGCGCATGATGAGGATGCGGTCGCCGAGCTTGAGCGCCTCGGACAGGTCGTGGGTGATGAACACCATCGTCTTGCCCACTTCGTGGTGCAACCGGATGACCTCCCGCTGCATGTCGCGGCGGATCAGCGGGTCGAGCGCCGAGAACGGCTCGTCGAGGAACAGCACGGCGGGGTCGGACGCCAGCGCGCGCGCAAGGCCGACCCGTTGCTGCATGCCGCCCGACAGCTCAGCAGGGAACGTCTGGTCGTAGCCGGTCAGGCCGACCAGGTCGATGACCTCCATCGCCCTGGCGGTGCGCTCCGCGCGGCCGGTGCCACGGATCTCGAGGCCGTAGGCGACGTTGTCGACCACCCGTCGGTGCGGCAGGAGCCCGAAGTGCTGGAACACCATCGAGAACTTGTTCCGCCGCAGCTCACGCAGGCGTCGGTCGTCGGCGGTCCGGATGTCCTCGCCCTCGAACAGCACCTGACCGGCGGTCGGTTCGATCAGACGGGTCACGCACCTGACCAGCGTCGACTTTCCGGAGCCGGACAGACCCATGACCACGAAGACCTCACCGGGTGCGACATCGAAGCTGACTTCGCGCACCGCGGCAGTGCAGCCGGTCCGTTCGAGCAGGTCGAGGCGCGACAGCCCCGCGAGCTCGGACGAGCCCGGCACCTCGGTGGCGCGCGGTCCGAACACCTTCCACAGGTCACGTATCGCGACGACCGCGTCGTCCGCTGGACCGTCGGCGGGCGGGGGGTGCGCCCCGTCCGTCCGTGCATCAGAGTCATCAACGTGCGCTGTCACGACACGACCTCCTTGGAGCCGGGCCGCCCGCGCGAGCCGGCGCACCCGACACGTCGATGTGTCGGCCCAGCACGGCAGAGCTGATTCAGCATCAGCAGTGGTGCACCGCGTGTCAAGGGGGAGCGAGGGCGGGCGGACGTGGACGTGCCGGCGCGCGACGCGCTGGTTTCCGCAGCCGGTGCCGACCGCCATGGACGAGGAGCCGGCCGGTCCCGGGTCGTTGCGCGTCGACCTGGATGTTGCCTGAGTCACACACATGAAGAGTTGTCGCAGCGGGCAGCTACCCACGGGTGGAAGACAGGGGACACCTATGACGACCGCAGACCGGAACGACGTCGCCAGAGCATCGACATCGATCGACGCCTCCAGCCGTCGGGTGTGGAGCGCGCTCGTCGATCCCGAGCAGATCGCACGATGGATGGTGGGCACCACCGTCGACACCGACTGGCGGGAGGGAAGCCCCGTCACGTGGAAGGGCGAGTGGCAGGGTACGGCCTACGAGGACAAGGGGACCGTCCTGCGGGTGGAGGAGGGACGCGTGTTGCAGTACACGCACTACAGCCCGCTCTCCGGACAGCCCGACGTGCCCGAGAACTATCACACGGTCACGATCGAGCTGGTCGGCTCGATGCCGACCGAGGTGACGCTCAGCCAGGACGGCAACGACAACAGCGAGATGCGCGACCACTCCGCCGCCTTCTGGCAGTCGATGCTCGACACGCTCAAGCAGCAGGTGGAGCGCGACGGCTGAGGCACGCCGGGGGAACGTCAGCCCGTCGCTTGGGCGACCGCGTTCTCCGCGGGACAGGTGCCCTCGCCGCGTCCACAGGCGGCGAGATCGCACAGCCGGCACAGCCAGCCGTCGGGCGGCACCTGTCCGCGTGCGCGCGCGTCCATCCGCTCGAGGGTTGACTACGCGAAGCAACCGCTCAAGCAGTGGCACCACCGCGGCCTGCTCGTCATCCGCAAGCCCACCGAGGACACCGTCCAGCACGGCTGCCCGCGCCCGTCGCACATCGGCGGCCACGGTCCTCCCCTCGGCCGTGAGATGCAGCGCCACGGACCGTCCGTCGGCGCCGGGACCACGCTCGACGTAACCGTCGTGCTGCAGCCGG
>DATHVN010000084.1 GCA_035461305.1 Euzebyales bacterium
CTCGGCGTCGCCCTGGCGATCGGGCTCATCGGCCTGATGGGCGCAGGCGCGGTCGCGGCCGCGGCGGGCATGCGCCCCTTGGAGGAGCACGGCGGCGAGGCCGCCGAAGGCGGCGAAGGTGGCGCGGCCGGTGGCGGCGAGGGTGGCGGGACCAACGAGCCCGTTTGGGTCGCGGTCGACATCGCGTACGAATCCGCACCGGAGGCGTTGCCCACGGGCGATGTCGACGTGACGCTCGTGAACAACGGCCAGATCGAGCACAACGTCGTGATCGAGGAACGTGGCGACGAGCTGATCCTCGAGGCGCCGGGCGGCGAGACTGACGAGGCCACCGTGTCGTTCGAGGCCGGCGAGTACACCTACTACTGCAGCATCCCCGGGCACCGAAAGGCCGGCATGGAGGGCACCCTGACGGTCTCGGAGGGTGCCGAGCTCGGCGGTGGCGGCGGTGGCGGCAGCTCCTCCGAGGCCCCGTCTGACGGCGGGTCCGAAGGGGGCGCCTCCAAGGCCGCCTCGGACGGGGCGAGCGAGGGCTGACCCACGTGTCGTCCAGCGCCGCGCTGGCCGACTGGTTCGCGCGGCGGACGTTTGCGGCGACCGAACTGGACCTCGATGCACTCGTCGCTGCGAAGCGCGACAGAGACACGACGGTCAGCCTGGTGCTGCCGGCGCGCAACGAGGCAGCCACGATCACGGATGTGGTCGCGTCCGGCGTGGCGCTGCAGGGACGCCTGGTCGACGAGGTCGTCGTGCTGGACGGCGCGTCGACCGACGGCACCGCGGAGCTCGCCGCGTCCGCTGGTGCGGTGGTCCACCAGGACGCCGACATCGTGCCCGACGTCGGCCCGACGCTCGGCAAGGGCGACGCCCTGTGGCGGTCGTTGCGCGTGACGTCGGGCGACATCGTGGCGTTCGTCGACACCGACATCCGCAACCCCGACCCGAGGTTCGTGTGGGGCATCGTCGCTCCCCTGCTGCTCGACGCCCGCATCAACCTCGTCAAGGCGTTCTACGATCGACCGATCGAGGCGGGTGGATCACTGCAGACCAGCGGCGGCGGCCGGGTCACCGAGCTGATGGCGCGGCCGCTGCTCAACCTGTTCTGGCCGGCGCTCGCCGGCCTCGTGCAACCCCTGTCGGGTGAGTATGCCGGTCGTCGGGCGGTGCTCGAGCAGGTCCCCTTCTTCACTGGCTACGGCGTCGAGATCGGCCTGCTGATCGACATCCTGGCGCTGCGCGGCGCCGACGCCATCGCGCAGGTCGACGTCGGACGGCGGGTGCACCGCAACCAGGAGCTGCACGACCTGTCCAGGATGGCCTACGCGATCGCGACCGTCGCGCTTGGCCGGCTCGCCGCCGAGCAACGGGCGACCTTCGCCCAGGCGTTCGACCCCCGGTACGTGCAGTTCGGCCGCGACTCCGAGGGCCGGATCACGTTGGAGCCGGCAGACGTCGCCGACGTCGAGCGTCCACCCATGGCCTCGCTCCCCCGCTGATCCCTGCAGTACCAGAGCCTGCGGCGGCGACGCGCGCAGGCGCTCGGGGTGCCCGAGCCCCAGGCGAGGGCGGGGTCCCTGCTGGAGCCGGAGCGCGTCGTCGCCGCAGCGCCTCAGCGCTGGCGCATCCAGGCGACGCCGTACGGCTCGAGCCCGAACGACACGCGGCCGTGCGCGTCGACCGAGGCAGTGCGTCGGGGATCGATGAGATCGACCAGCGTCCCGCGCACGGTCACGCCGTCGGACGCCGAGGCCTCGAACGTCTGCGGACGTCCCGTGACGTTGTGCACGCACAGCACGTGGCTGGGCCCGTCGACCGCGCTGCGTTCGTAGGCGAGGAACGGCCGCGGCGACGTCACCATGCGCTGCGGTCCGGCGGGGTGGAACGCCGGCTCGCGCGTGCGCACCATGATGCGCTCGAGCAGCGATCGCATGGCCTTGTAGCGCATGTTGCCCGGATCGTCCAGCTCGGCCTCCAGCGCGGCGAGGTCGAACTTCTGTCGGTTGATCGTCCGCAGGCGCTTCGTCTGCCTGACCCCCTCGTACCAGTTCCGGCTGCCCAGCAGCGCGTGGACGTAGATAGCCGGCATGCCGGCGAGCGACAGCAGGATCGACTGCGCGGCGAGGTGCCGGTCGAGCAGGCGGTCCAGGCTCTCGGTCGATCCGATGGGGTTCAGCGCGTCGAAGAACACGGTGTTCAACTCGTAGGGCGACTGCGACCCGTCGGGGTGGGACCGGTACGACACACCGCCGCCGTGAGCCTGCGCGAGATCGCACAGGTGGGTGATCTCCGCGGGAGTCAGCAGGCCCTCAGCCGGACGCACACCGATGCCGTCGTGGCTGCCGAGGAAGTTGAAGAACGTCGCCTGCGGTGAGGGGGTTGAGATCGTCGCCAGCCACTCCTGGAGCTGGGACGTGTCGGCCAGGTGGAACGCCGACAGCGTGAGCGGCGCCAGCGGGAACTGGTACACCATGTGCGCCTCGTCGTAGCCGTCGCCGAAGTACGACACGTTCTCGGCGTGCGGCACGTTGGTCTCGGTCAGCAGCAGCGTGCCGGGCGCCACCGCGTCGAACATCGTGCGCCAGAGACGGACGACCTCGTGGGTCTGCGGCAGATGGATGCACGACGTGCCCAGCTGCTTCCACAGGTACGCGATCGCGTCGAGCCGGAGGATGCTCGCGCCCTTGGCCACGTAGTCGAGCAGCACCTCGCAGACCGCGAGCAGGACCTCCGGGTTGGCGTAGTTCAGGTCGAGCTGGTCCGCGCTGAACGTGCTCCAGACGAAGCGGACGCCCGACGTGGTCTCGATCGGCGTCCGCAACGGTGTGATCCGCGGCCGCGTCACCGAAGACGTGTCAGTGTCGTGCGGCAGCTCGATGAGGAAGTCCTCGAACGCCTCGGCGTCGCGTCGCCACTCGCGCACCCAGGTGCCCCGCGCCGAGACGTGGTTGATCACGGCGTCCAGCGTCAGACGGAAGTCGTCGGCCAGCGCGCTGACGTCACGCCAGGTGCCCAGCGCGGGGTCGACAGCGTTGTAGTCGGCGACGGCGAACCCGTCGTCGGACGTCGCCGGGTAGTGAGGCAGCAGGTGCACGCCAGTGATCGCACCGCTGACCCGTTGCGCCAGGAACTGGTGCAGCGTCTTCAGGGGCGGGCGATCAGGCTCGGTGATCTGGTCGGCGTACGTGATCAGCGTCACATCGCGTTCGTCGAACAGGATGTCGCGGCTGGCGTCGTCGCCGACGTCGCGGGCGAAGCGCTCGAGCATCCCCGAGAGGCGGTCCAGCGTGGGTTCGACCTGCTCCTGCGGATAGAGGGCACCGAGGTGGACCCGCACGCGCTCACGCACCGCGGTGTCGAGTCGGTCCCGTTGCAGCATCACTGACCCCGCCATGTCGTGCCTTCCACGCGGCGGCGCACCCGTTCTCCACACGGAGGTAGGCCGCGGGCGGTGGTGCTGCGCGACCTCGTCGCCCGGTGTACCACGGTGTGCCTGCGCAGTTCGACGCCACAGCGTTGCGGGTAGGCTCGCCGCCGGGCGCCGGTGCCAGTTTTCCAGACGTCATCGGCAGAAGGCGGAGCAGGATGAGTGGACAGGCAAGCATTGAGGTTGATGACGTCACGTTCGACGCGCCCGTAATCACGGGCACCGAGGGTGAGCGCGCCATCGACATCAGGCGCCTGCGCTCGGAGACCGAGCTGATCACCTACGACCCCGGCTACGCCAACACGGGCAGCGTGCAGAGCGCGATCACGTTCATCAACGGCGAGGAAGGGGTCCTGCGGTACCGCGGGTACCCGATCGAGGAGCTGACCGACGCGAGCTTCCTCGAGGTCTCCTACCTGCTGATCCACGGCGAACTTCCCACCTTGGCGCAACTCGACGAGTTCCGTACAAACATCACGCGCCACACGTTGCTGCGTGAGGACATGCGGCCGTTCTTCGACGCGTTCCCCGCCGACGCGCATCCGATGGCCATCCTGTCCTCGGCGACCAACGCGCTGTCGACGTTCTATCAGGACCACTACGACCCGAGCGATCCCGAGGATGTCGAGATCTCGATCTACCGCCTGATGGCCAAGCTGCCGACCGTGGCCGCCTGGTCCTACAAACGTTCGATCGGTCAGCCCTACATCTACCCGCGCAACGATCTGGACTACGCCCAGAACTTCCTGTCCATGATGTTCGCCGTGCCGGCGGAACCGTACGTCTGCGACGCCGATGTCGCAGACGCGTTGGAGTTGCTGCTCATCCTGCACGCCGACCACGAGCAGAACTGCTCTACGTCAACCGTCCGCATGGTCGGGTCGAGCCACCTGAACCTGTTCGGCTCGATCTCGGCCGGCATCACGGCGCTGTGGGGCCCGCGCCACGGCGGTGCGAACCAGGACGTCGTGCAGACGCTGCTGTACATCAACGACGCCGATGAGGACGTCGACGCGTTCGTCGCCCGTGCGAAGGACCCCGAGGACCCGTTCCGCCTCCCAGGCTTCGGGCACCGGGTGTACAAGAACTACGACCCCCGCGCGAAGATCATCAAGGACACCGCCGACCGCGTCGTCAGGAAGCAGGTCGGCGACGACCCGCTGTTCGACGTCGCGCAGCGGCTGGAGGAAGTCGCGCTGAACGACGAGTTCTTCGTGGAGCGCAAGCTGTATCCCAACGTCGACTTCTACTCGGGCCTGATCTACCGCGCGATGGGCATCCCGCTGCCGATGTTCCCGGTCCTGTTCGCGCTCGGCCGCCTGCCCGGTTGGATCGCCCAGTGGAAGGAGATGACGGAGGATCCGCACACGCGGATCAACCGCCCGCGGCAGATCTACACCGGTGCCAAGGAGCGCGAGTTCGTGCCACTGGACGACCGGTGGCTTGCCGGTCCTAGTCGAGCACGGCCCGCAGCGCCGACATCGTGACCGACGCCTGGGCCAGGTTGGTCGTGTCCTCGTCATCGGACATCGCAGCCAGCAGGCTCCACACCCGCTCGACCTGCTGGGTCCGGTCGTCGAGCAGCCGGGCGACCGCGTCGTCGCCCGCGAGGTCGGGCGTCGCGTCCATGGCCTGGCGGGCGATCAGCCGGCGGACGCGGTGCAGCTCGTCGAGCAGCGTCTTCTGCTCCCACTGCTGCCAGTGTCCCTCGGGTTGCGTCGCGTTGATCTTGACGCGGATGCGGTCCAGCGGCAGCTCGCGGCCGACCTGGATGAAGGCATCGGCGACCTGGGCCACCGGACGATCCCGCTCCTCGGCGATGTCGGCCACGTCCGGGACGTACGCCAGATCGGGCCGCGTCACGAGGCGCCACGCCACGTCCTCGTCGACGCCCTCCTCGATCACCGCCTGCGCCAGGTCACGGCGCTCCACGGCAACGCCCGGCGGCGGGTCGCTGGGCCAGCTGCCCTCGAGCTCGGTGAACGCCGCACGGTCGCGCTCGATGCGGCCCTGGAGGTCGTCGGGCAGGCGTCGTGACGCGTACCGGCGCGTGTAGCTGCCGACGAGCGCGTCGACCGGCTGCTTGAGGCGCCGCTGCAGCGTCGGCTCGAGCGTGTCGTCGAGGGCCTCGATGTACGCCCAGTCGTCGGCCGCGCCACTGACCTGACGCGCGATCCAGTACGCACCCGCGACCTGCCCGACACCACATCCGAGCTGATGCACGGTTCGGCTGACCGATGTGATGCCCAGGTGATTGATCAGGTCGTTGGCCAGCAGCATCGCGACGAGCTCGTCGCGCAGCCGGTGCTCGTGGACCACCGCCGCGAAGCGCTCCGTGATCGCGGCCGGGAAGTAGTGCTCCAGCAGCACCTCCAGACTGGGGCTCGCCGGCAGGTCGCTGTCGGCGAGGTGCACAGCCAGGTCCGACTTGGCGTAGCCGATGAGCAGGCCCAGCTCGGGCCGGGTCAGTCCGCCGCCGGCCTGCTGGCGCCGCTCGATCTCCTCCGCGTCGGGCAGCGCCTCGACGGTCCGGTCGAGCCGGCCCGCCCCCTCGAGATCACGCATCAGTTGCTCGTAGCTGTCGAGCTGCGTCGCGCTCTCGGCGGACTCCTCGCTGATCAGGCGGGTCTGCGCCGCAACGTCGTCGAGCACGCGCTCCGCCACGTCGTCGGTCACATCGGCCAGCACCTGGTTCCGCTGGTCAGGTTCCAGATGACCGGCGTCGATCGCCTGGCCCAACAGGATCTTGAGGTTGACCTCCCGGTCGGACGTATCGACGCCCGCCGCGTTGTCAATCGCATCAAGGTTGACGCGGCCACCGCGGCGCGCGTACTGCATGCGGCCACGCTGCGTGACGGCCAGATTGCCGCCCTCGCCGATCACCCTGGCGCCGACCTGGTCGGCGTCGACCCGGACGGCGTCGTTGGCGCGGTCACCAACGTCGGCGTCACGCTCGGACGACGCCTTGACGAACGTGCCGATGCCGCCGGCGAACAACAGGTCGGCCGGAGCGCGCAGCAACGCGCGGATCAGCTCGGGCGGCGTCATGGACTCGTCGTCGACGCGGATGAGGTCGCGCACCTCGTCGGTCAGCTCGATGCGCTTGATCGTCCGCGACCACACGCCGCCGCCAGGGCTGAGCAGGTCGCGGTCGTAGTCCTGCCACGTCGCGCCCGGCTTCTCGAACAGACGCCTGCGCTCCTCGTACGAGGTCTCGGGGTCCGGATCGGGATCGATCATGATGTCGCGGTGGTCGAAGGCCGCGATCAGCTTGACCGCGCGGCTCTGCAGCAGCCCGTTGCCGAACACGTCCCCGGACATGTCACCTATGCCGGTGATCGTGATCGGCTCAGTCTGGACGTCGATGCCCAGCTCACGGAAGTGGTGGCGGACCGCAACCCACGCGCCGCGCGCAGTGATCCCCATGTCCTTGTGGTCGTAGCCCTGGGACCCTCCGGACGCAAAGGCGTCGCCCAGCCAGAACCCGTACTCCTTGCTGATGCTGTTGGCGAGGTCAGACAGGGCAGCAGTGCCGCGGTCGGCGGCGACGACGAGGTAGGCGTCCTCGTCGTCGTGGGACCGCACGCCATCGGGGTGGCGGACCTCGCCGTCGACGATGTTGTCGGTGACGTCGAACAGGCCCCGGATGTACGATTCGTACTGGCGGCGCACCTCGAACTTGACGTCGTCCGCGGCGCTCTTCAGCACGAACCCACCCTTCGACCCGGCGGGCACGATCACCGCGTTCTTGACCATCTGCGCCTTCATCAGACCGAGCACCTCGGTCCGGAAGTCCTCCTGGCGGTCGCTCCAGCGCACGCCACCGCGTGCCACGGGCCCACCGCGCAGGTGGACACCCTCCATCTGCGGGCTGTAGACGAAGATCTCCCGGAACGGCACCGGCTTGGGCATGTCGGGGATCGCCGACGGGTCGAACTTCAGCGCGATGCGGGCCGGCTGCTCCTCACGGTAGCGGTTCGTACGGACGGTGGCGTCAATCAGCTCCAGGTAGCCGCGCAGGATGCGGTCCTGGTCGAGGCGGTTGACCTCGTCGAGCCGCGAGAACAGCCAGTTGCGGCTGTCGTCGATCCGGCTCTCGGCATCAGCGACGTCGGGTCGGAACCGCGCGACGAAGTACTCCATGAGCGCCCGGGCGATCTCCGGGTAGGCGCACAGCGCGTCGTTCTGGAACTGGGCGCTGAAGGTCGTCCCGACCTGGCGGCGGTACTGCCGGTAGGCGCGGATGACCGCGACGTCGAGCCAGTGCAGCCCGGCCAGCAGGACGAGCTCGTTGAGCGAGTCGGCTTCAGCACGGTCCGACCAGATCGCCGATGCGGCGTCGGCGAGCCGGTCCCCGTCCTCGTCGACGTCGAGGTCCGCGTCGACCCGCAGCCGCACACCGTAGTCGTGGATGCGGAACTCCGGCCCTCCCTCGGCGTCGTCGTCGGCGGGGTCGGGATGCAGCACGTGTGGCACCGACTCGACGACCACCAGGCCGAGGCTCTCGAGGATCGGCACGAAGCGCGACAGCTCCACCGCCGGACCCCGCCGGTACAGCTTGAACCGCAGGCCGGGAGCCGGCCCACGCACGGCCTCCCGCTCGCGGCGCTCCACCAGCATCCGCACGTCGGCGTCGCTGTCGGCCAGCGCCGCCAGCTCGCGGCAGTCGGTGACCGCCTCTTCGGGTGCGATGCTGTCGCGGTAGGTGGCCGGCAGACGGTGGATCCACGAATCGACGGTGCTGGCGTCGCCCTCCGCGGCCGCCTCTGCGTGCACCTGCTCCGCCCAGGTCCGACTGAGCTCGACGATGTCGGTGCGCAGCTGGCCGGTGACCTCGTCGAGGTCGACACCGTCGTCACCGTGCACGTGCAGCACATAGGTCAGCAGCGCCTGGTCCTCGTGGAAGCCGACGAACGGCTCGACCTCGACACACGACAGGCGCTCGGCGATCCGGCGGTCGATCTGCGCCCGCAGCGGCACGTCGAAGCGCGACCGCGGGACGGCCACGACGATGATCGCCGCCGCCGACACCGGATGGGTCCAGGCCGCCACCCTGATGGTCGCCCGCTCGTCGCGCACGAGGACGTCGAACAGCTCGGCGAGCCCGTCGACCCCCGCCGTGAACAGCGCATCCTTCGGGAGCGCCTCGAGCACCGACCGCAGCATCCGCTCGTCGTGGGAGTGTTTGACGACGTCCTCGTCGGCTGTCACCTCGTCGACCCAGCGACGCAAGACGGGGATGGTCGTCACCGGCTCGGCCGTCGCCTTCTTCGCGAACAGGCCGACGATGCGGTGCACGGTGTGCCCGTCGTCGGGGCTGACGGCGACGTCGACCATGCGGTCGTGGCGATGCACGGTGCTGCGCGTCGGCGTCAGCGACACCGTCAACGGCGCGCTGTCCGACGGCACAGGACCGGCGATCTCGTTGACCGCAGGTCCACCGTCGTCCCCGGCCGAGCGGAAGATCCCCAGGCCACTGTCGGGGACGTCCGTGACCCGGCCGTCACCGATCTGGTGGACGACGGCACCGAGGAACACGAAGTGGTCGTCGAGCAGCCACCGCAGCAGGGCCTCCGCCTCGGCGTCCTCCACGCCGACGCTGTCGATGAGGGCGTCGACCCGGTCCCGCATCGCGGCGAAGTCGCCGGTTGCCCTCTGCACGTCGTCGAGCACGGCGCGCAGCGCGGCGGCCAGATCGTCGAGGCGATCGTCGCCGAGGCGACGGTCGAGCTCGACGTGGATCCAGGTCTGGCGCTCCTCGGCGCCGCGCGACGGCCGCAGGCCCACGATGCCACCGTCGTCGTCGCGCACTACGCCGAACTCGGGATACGCATGGTTGGCCATGGCCAGGCCCTGGCGCTCGAGCCGCCCCGCCAGGGTCGACATCAGGAACGGCGCGTCCTCGACCACGACGGCGATCATCGTTCCCGCGCCGGTGTCGGGGTTGTACACCCGCACCGCCAGCTCCCCCGGGGCACGCCGACCGATCAGGCGGGTCCCCGCCGCCACGACGGCCGCTCGCGTCTCGGGGTCCTCGGGCAGTCCATGAGGGTGCCGGCGGAGCACGATCCGCGCCAGGTCGGCCCCCAGGGTTCGCAGCTCCTCGTCAAGCCGGGCCTCGACCTGCTCGACGACGTCCCCGGGCTGCAATGTCTGGCTCACCGTCGGCCCCGTTCACCCCGCAACGAACGACGCGTGCACGTAGCGCTGCGGATTGTCGACGTTCGGATCGACGAAGACGACCGACTGCCAGGTGCCCAGGGCCAGTGCACCGTCGACGACCGGAACCGTCAGGGACGGCGAGACGAACAGCGGCAGCACGTGGTCGCCGCCGTGTCCGGGGCTGCCGTGACGGTGACGGTAGCGCTCGTCCTGTTCCGGCAGTAGCCGGCGGAGCACCATCTGCGCATCGACCTCGCTACCCGAGCCCGTCTCCATCAGCCCGAGTCCGGCGGTCGCGTGCTGTGCCAGCAGGTGGCACAGACCGTCGCCGCGTCCACGCACCCACTCGGCGACGCGGTCGGTGATGTCGACGACGCTGAACTGGTCACCGGTGGTGACCCGAATGGTGGTCGTATCCATCGTGTGGGGTGTACCACGGACCGCTGACCGACACACCGACATTGTCGCCGGCACCACCACGGCGTGCCTGGTCGAGCAGTGCACCGACCGCACGCTCCGCGCCGCCGGCGGTGTCGACCAGCGCCCGTGCCACGGCAGCCTCCGGTGTCAACTCGTCGGGCACGTAGTCGGTGTAGCCATCGGTCACTGCCACGACCCAGGCCCAGGGCGCCAGGTCGATGCGCCCACGCGCCAGTGAGCGGCGCAAGGTGTGATGACCCGGGTCGTCACCGAAGAACCAGGGTGCACGGGTGGGCAGCCGCCGGGCCGGCCCACGCTCGAACACGAGCAGCGCCGAGTCCCCGGCTCCGAACCACTGCAGCTGCGTCGGTGTCCGCAGCGCGACGACCAGCGTCGTCCGTGAACGGGGGCCGTCGAGGTCGTCCGTGGCCAGCGCGATGCGGTCCTCGACGAGCTGCACCGCGGCGAACATCTCGTCCTCGGTGAGGTCCGCCGGAGGCGGATCGTCGCCCAGGAGGTCCATGACCGCCGCGACCGCGGCGTGGGATGCCCGGTGGCCGTTGTGCCCGTCAGCCACCACGAGCAGGCGCGCGCGGCGGCCGACCACGCAGCCCGCGGCATCCTCGTTCGGGTCGACGTAGGCGTACGGCTTGGGGCGCCAGCCCCGCGCGAGGCCGACGGCGGCATCGTGGCCGACGGCCCTCGTCGCGACAACCGCGAGCGCTTCGTGGTCACGCCCGAGGAGGACGATCCTGGACGGCGCGGTGGCCGTACGGTCAGCGATGTGTTCTTCTTCTCGGGGCATCATGGGTGCATGTCCTTCGACGAGCATTCCACGTCGTCGCGCGTTTCACGGGGCGCGGCGCTCGCCCGCCTGTCGGCGTCGACGAGCGCCAACTACCTGGTGTCGCGTCTGCGCGCCATGAGCGATCACGACGCAGCCGAGTTGCGCTTCCACGCCGCGACGGCCGACAAGATGCTCGACCTGCTCGGCTCGATGAAGGGCGCGGCCATGAAGATCGGCCAGCTGGCCAGTTTCGTGGACCTGGATCTGCCGCCCGAGGCACAGGCGACCTACCACGAGGTTCTCGCGGACCTGCGCGACTCCGCGCCCCCCGCGGATCCCGCGGCCATCCGGGACGTGGTCAGCGAGCAGTACGGCGCGCCACCTGAGGAGGTGTTCGCGTCCTGGCACGATGAGCCCCTGGCCAGCGCGAGCATCGGGCAGGTCCACCGTGCTCGGCTCCGCGACGGGACCGAGGTCGTGGCCAAGGTCCAGTACCCCGGTGTCGCCGAGGCGATCGAGTCCGACCTGGCGAACGCCGAGCTCTTCGCGCCGATGGCGCGCATCATCTCACCCAACCTGCGCATCAAGCCCCTCATGGACGAGCTGCGCGACCGGATGGTCGACGAGATCGACTACCAGCGGGAGGCCCAGTACCAGGCTGCGTTCCACGAGCGCTACGACGGTCATCCCTTCATCGCTGTCCCACGTGTGCTCATCGACCTATGTCGGCCGCGGATCATCGTGAGTCAGTACGTCGACGGTGCAAGCTACGACGCGATGGCACGGGCGAGCACCGAGGCCGAACGGCAGCGCTACGGCGAGATCATCTACCGGTTCGTCTACGGCTCACTGCACCGCTTCCGGCTGTTCAACGGTGACCCGCACCCGGGCAACTACCTGTTCCCTGCCGACGGGCGTGTGGTCTTCCTCGACTTCGGCAGCGTCAAGCTGTTCACGTCCGCGACCCGTGACGCCATCCGCGCGCAGCTGCACGCGGTGCGGACCGGCGACGTCGACCAGCTGATGGAGCTGCTGGGCGAGGCCGGATTCACCCACGGGCGCGCGCAGTCGTTGGACAGCTACAAGCTCATGGCCTGGTTTCGCATGTTCAACCGGCCGATCCTTGCCGACGAGGAGTGGACGTACACACCGGAGTTCGCCCGTGAGGTCATCAGGTCGACGACCGACCCCCGCGCCGGCTACCTCGACCTGCTGCGCCAGCTGAACCTGCCGCCGGACTACCTGCTGCTCAACCGGATCCAGTGGGGCGTCAACTCGGTCCTCGGTCGCCTGCGCGCCACCGCCAACTGGTATCGGATCAGTGACGAGTTCCTCGCCGACGGGCAGCCCTCGACCGAGCTCGGGGCGCAGGAGGCACCGTTCATCGCCGCCTCGCCGTACCGCGCCTGACACGCTTCCACCGGCGTGCCGGCCGCCGGTCGAGCGTAGCGGGTGCCGGCGGTCCCGCAGTGCGGGTCTACCAGGGGGCGAATGGCGGGTCGATCAGGCGCTCACCGCGCTCGAGTGCCGTGATGCGTTGGACCTCGTCGTCACTGAGGTCGATCTCGAGCGCCCGGAAGTTGGACGTGATGTGTGCCGGCGACGTGGCCTTGGGAATGGCCGCCACGTGATCCTGGTTCAGCAGCCACGCGAGCGCGACCTGTGCGGGGTCGGCCCCGTGCTCCTCGCCGATCGCGACGAGCGTGGCGTCACGAAAGACCTGACCTCGCGCGAGCGGCGAGTACGCCGTCAGCAGGTGGTCGTGCTTGCGCGCGAGCGCCACCAGCTCGTCCTGGCCGAGGAACGGGTGGTACTCGACCTGGTTGGCGAAGATCGGCGCGTGGGCGGTGACCCGGTCGATCTGCTCCGGTGTGAAGTTGCTGACGCCGACGTTGCGGACCTTGCCGTCGTCGCGCAGGGAGAGCATCGCGTCCAGCGTGGCCTCGAACGGCGTGTCATGAACCGGCCAGTGGATGAGGAGCAGGTCGACGTAGTCCGTGCGCAGGTCCCGCAGGCTGGCCTCGGTCGAGGACCGGACGGCCGCGGGTGCGTGGTTGTCGTTGTCGAGCTTGGTTGTCAGGAAGACGTCGCCACGCTCCACCGCGCTCGCCGCGAGCGCCGCACCGACACGGTCCTCGTTGCCGTAGCCCTGCGCGGTGTCGACGTGGCGGTAGCCGATGTCCAGCGCCTGACGTACGCCGCGCTCGCAGTCGTCGCCGGCGAGCTGGAAGGTACCGAAGCCGAGCGCGGGCACGCTCGTGCCCCTGATGGTCTGCGTACGCATGGCGACGTGACTCCTCCTGGAGATCCGTGGACATGTCGAAACCGACATCAGGTGTGTACCCATCGGTGCGGGGTCGCTACACCCCGGCCCCGGCCCATGCGC
>DATHVN010000085.1 GCA_035461305.1 Euzebyales bacterium
CCATCACGACCGCAAGGACGCAGAGCAGCCAACCGACCACGTGCCACCGGCGCCGCACCAGGAGCACGATGCCCGGCACGAGGTAGGCCGCCGTCACCACGACGCCGTACCACACGATCAGTTGATCGCTGCGACCGCCCGCCTCGACGTGCAGCCGCACGCGCACCCAGACGATCAGCCCCAGCATCACGCCGAGCGCGACGACGCGGAGCAGTCGCAGCCACCATCGCTCGTGCACCACGCGCATCCACACCTCCTCAGCGCCCGAACCTCGCAACGTCGGTCGCCTGCGCCACGTGACCATGCCACCCGCACGTCCGGAAAGCGTTACGGCGCCTGACGCGTCCGCGACGCGGCGACGTCGGTGCCGAGCCGGCAACCACCCGGCGGACTGGCGACTTCACCGTTCCGAGCGCTGCTCGCACCGCATGGCGTCTGCACTGACGCCGGCACCCGACGTTGCGATCGAAGCGGGCATGCAGACCATCGGCGGTGACGACCGATTGCGCGCGACGCATGCCGTGACGGTAATGCTCGCGGCCACGGTGCTTCTCGTCGCACTCGCCGGCGGCGCACATGCCGCCGAGTCGGGGCGGATCAGCGACGAGGCGCAGGTCGTGTTGTCGGGACGTGCTCGACATCATGTCACGGCTGCGCACGCGCGCGACCGTCTTCTACTCGACGCACATCCTCGACGACGTGCAGCGGGCCAGCGACCGGGTCGCCAACGTCGACTGGGGCGGCCGGTCGCCAACGCGCCGACGGGGGACCCGCTCGACCGCGACGCGGGCACGTACGAGATCACCGTGCGAGGTGACGGAGTGGCGGGCCTCGAGGTCGTCTGCCTCGCAGTCGTGGAGGGCGACCGACGATGAGCGTCGCGATCGAACGCTGGGTCCAGCGCACTGCTGATCCCGGTCACCCGGACCGGCCGGCTCGCCGGTATGCGCAACATGCTGCGCAAGACACCACCTGGTCCCTTCCGGTCGCCGCGACGACGGTCGCGGCGGTCGGTCTGGCCGTCATCGCGGCGTGGCGCTTCGGGCGTGAGGAGCTCTGACCCGTCCCGACGGTGGCCGATCTGCGCGTGTATCGCGGGCTGGCGTCCGGATCGGGGGGCTTGCGCACCGCGGCTGGAGCGATGACGCTGATGACACGACGTTCCCGATGGTCCCACAGCGTGCCATCCGGGTCGCCGACACATGGGGCTTGGCGAGATCGGATGCGCCCATGAGCACGACGGTGACACTCCGCGCGATGGCCGGCTGGACCGGTGCCCCACCGGGCCGGTGGACCATCGTCCTGCTCGCTGCAGGCGGGACGATGACCGGCGTCGTGCTCGCCGCGCTCGCCTACACGAGCGACGGGCCGGCCCAGCCCGGTCTGCACCCCGCCTTGGCGTACTGGATCACCATCCCCTACATCGCGGTCGGCCTGATCGCCTGGCGTCACAGACCCGACAGCCGGCTCGACGTGCAGATCGGCGCGGCCGGATTCGCCAGCTTCCTGAACTTCCTGATCTGGTCGAACAACGACGGACTGTTCACGCTCGGGGGCGCGACACAGTACCTGCCGCCCGTGCTGTCACTCCACGTGTTCCTGGCGTTCGCGAGCGGGCTGGCTGCGATCGGCATTGTGGCGATCAGCGAGCGCTTGTTGCGTCTCGACGGCATCGTGCGCTCGCTGCGTGGGCCACCGTCCGCCGGGGGCGCGCACCCCTCGGCACCATCCGCGGCCGAGGGGATCGCGCCGTGAGCCTCGCGCGGGCGCGACTGCGTCGCCTGATCCGGCCCCCGTACGGTGCCTCGATCGGCGTGCTGGTGCTCGCGGGCGCGTGCCTTGGCGGCGTGGTCGTGCTGCACCTGCGCCGGCCGGACCTCGATCCCCTGAGCCACGTGCTCAGCGAGTACGCCAACGGACCGCTGGGTGTCGTGATGACCGCGGTGTTCTACGCGGTCGGCGTGGCGTGCATGGCGTTGGGCTGGAGGCTTCGCACGGCCGTGCGGTGGCACGGTGTCACGGTCGCGACGCCCATGCTGCTGATGGTGGCGGGTGTCGGCATGGTCGCTGCGGGGGCCTTCGAGGTGGGGCTGCCGGGCGCACCCGAGACCGTCGACGAGACGATCCACAGCCTCGCGTCGATCGGCGCGTTCGTGACGCTGGTCGCGGCGATGGCGCTGTTCGCGGTGGCCTGTGGACACGATCCCGACTGGATCGGGTTCCGACCGGCCGCCACGGCGCTCGCGGGCCTGGCGATCATCGCGGCGGCGCTGAGCCCACTCGCTGACGGCACGCCCTGGACCGGCGTGGCCCAACGCGTGCTGGCCGGGGCGGTGGTCCTCTGGCTCGTGCTGACCGCGAGGCGTGTGCGGACCATCGCCTTCGGCCGACAATGACGCGCATGGCGAGCACGCGACGGGCCCAGCGGGCACGTGGGTGGACCGCTGCCGCCCGCGCTGCGGCCGTTGCAGCGCTCGTGGCCGCGGCTGCGGTGCTCGCCCTCCATGCCCTGCGACGCGATCTGGAGCCCGCATCGCACCGGTTGAGCGAGTATGCGATCGGTCCGTGGGGGTGGTTGATGACGCTGGCGTTCGCATTGGTCGCCGCCGGCGTCTGGCTGCTGCGTCGCGCGCTGCCTGCCGACGATCGCCTGCGTCCGGTCCCCGTGCTGCTGGCCGTGGCCAGCATCGGGTTCGTGGTCTCGGCCGTGTTCCCGACCGATCCGACACGGCCCGACGCGGTGCGCGAGACCGTGCACAGCGTGGCGTCGTCCGGCGCACTGGCGGCGCTGACCGCGGCTGCGCTGTGGACGGTGACGATCGGTGCGGGGGCGATCGGGTGGCGCCGGACCCGTGGTCCTGCAGGTGTCGCCACCGCCGTCGCCGCGCTGGGCGTCCTGATCAGCCCCTTGGTCCACGACAGCCCCTGGACGGGCGCCGTGCAGCGTCTGCTCTACGTCTCGCTGACGGTCTGGCTGCTGCTCGTGTGCCGCACGGGGGGACGCGCCAGCGAGCGAGGCGGCGCTCCCAACGCGAGCGCGGATTCCCGATCGGACCGCGCGTGACGGTGATGCCCGGAGGCACGCAGGTCACCCTTCGTGTGGCACGCGGCCGCCGACCAGGTAGACGATCGGACCGATCCCAAGGTAGTTGACGGCGATGGCCAGCGCCCACAGCCACTTGTTGCCGCCCCGCACCTCGTCGCTGGGACGCCGCACGAGGTCGCGCATGGCGACGATCAGCAGACCGGTCTGCAGGCACGCCCTGATGACGATGCCCACACGCTGGCGGCTCGTGCGGTCCTGCCACCCCCGCTTCCCGCGAGGCAGCACGATGCCCCATGACGTCAGCGCACCGGTGCGTTCGCTCATCGCTGCTCCTTCATGGTGACGGGGTCGATGCGAGCCCCGCGTGTGCCAGCCAGCGGCGGGCCAGGTCCGCGGGGTCTTCCCGGTGAACGTCGATGGCGCGCACGAGGCCCGCCAGGTCTGCCGTGGTGAGCTGGCGGGTCAGGCGATCCAGGCGACCACGCAGTTGGGGTCCGAACGCCTCGAGCACGTCCTGTCGTAGGACAGGGGTGAGGTTCTCGGCCGGCTGCAGGCCGCGGTCGTCTGCCAGGAACACGACATCCGGGCCGATCACCGACCTTTCACCGGTGAACAGGACCGCGACGTCGATCTCTCCGCTCTCCAACGCCGCGAGGGTCAGCGGTCCTCCGACGTCGAGCGGAGTGAACCGCTGGAACCGCAGGCCGTACACATCCGCGTACCCGACCATGCACAACGGGCGCGTCGGGCACTCCGGCGGCCCGCCGAGCACCATGGTCGACGCCACCGGCCGCAGGTCGCTGACGGTGGACAGCCGATGCCGCGCCGCCGTCTCCGGAAGGACGGCCAGGGCGTTCTGGTTCTGTGCGGGGGCCGCCGCGAGGACTGCGACGCCGCGTTCGGCGAAGGCCGCCCGCAGGCGCCGGTGGGTGACCGCCGGATCTGCGCTCGCCAGCATGGGGTCGCCGGTGAGGAACTGCAGCGCCGTGCCGGCGTACTCGGGAACGAGGTCCACGAGGCCCTGCTCGAGCGCGGGCTCGATGAGCTCACGCGGCGCCCCGCCGGGGAGGCGTTCGGTGGGGTATCCCCAGGCGTCGAGCGCCTGCGCGTAGATCTCGCTGACCAGGCGGCTCTCGGTGAAGTCGAACGAGGCGACGACGATCGAACCACCCGGTTCGCGGGATGGCGTGACGACCGGCCGGGACGCCGTGTCGGTGCACCCGGCGACGCACGCGATCGCCAGCACGACGATCACCAGGCGCCGCATCACCGGTCGCAGGGCACGTCGGTCCCGCTGCCCTCGTCGCACCCGTCGAACGCGACGTCGCGCAGCCGCTCGACCTCGGTGCGGGGCATGAACGTCCAGGTCTGCGAGGCCTCGTGCACGAAGCTCAGCCAGCGGTCATCCCGCGCGTCGAACCGGTAGGTGACGCACCCACCGTCGAAGAGGTAGAAGCGATCACCGGCGTAGCCGTTCGCGACCCGTCCCACCCGTTCGAGCCGTCGCGTCCCGGGTTCGTCGGTGGGCACAGCAACGGCTCCGGCGGTGTCGCACTCCCGCGTGAACTGGACCTCGAGACGCTGCGGCGGGCGGTCGTCGTCGTTCGGCCAGTTACCGACGAAGGTCAGCCTCGACGAGGAGCTGTCGATCCGCATGCTGTCCATGTACAGGTCGGAGGGCAGCGCCTCGGCGTCGATGCACGGCACGAGCTCGGCCTCGGGGATCGACTGCGCCATGAGGAAGGTGGCCTTCGCACCGACCTCGCCACACTTCGGCATGCGCAGGCTGACCACGTCCTCGGCGCCGCACCCCGCCCCGACCAGTGCGAAGATGACGACCACGACGATTCGCCGCGCCCTCACAGCAGCCCCCCCTCACGCAGGCTGTCGATAAGCGCCGCCGTGACCATGACACCGCCGACAAGCACGGCGATCGTCAGGCCGATCCGACGAATGCTCCAGCGCTGCACCCGGATGCGCGGACGCGGCGGCGCGAGGGCGCGGAACTGCGCCAGCAGGTCACGCCCGTCCGCGCGCATCATCCGGTGCAGCGACGGCCGCGTCGCCTCGGACGTCGCCGCGAACGCCTCGGCGACGTCCTCCGGCGTGAAATACCGCAGGGCGTGGCGGTACACCGTCTCCGCGTCCGTCCGCAGCGCGAGCACGATCATCATCGCCGCCAGGTCCACGGCCTGACGCCACGGGCTCGGCCTGATCTGGCCGAAGAAGACGTCGATCAGCGCCACCCGACCGTCGGGACGCACGAGCACGTTGGCGGGCTTAATGTCGCGGTGCGCCAGGCCGGCGTCCCAGAGCGTGCGCACCACCTGCAGCGCGTCGGCGACGGTGGTGTCGGTGATCTCGGCGTCGCCGCTCTCCCGGGCATCCGCGATGAACTCCGTGACCAGCAGGTACTCGCGCTCCGGGGTCAGCTCGACGAACCCGTGCGGCGCGGCGACCGGCAGTCCAGCGTCGCGCATGACACGGAGCATGTAGTCCTCCTGCTGGACGAGCCGGCGCACCGTCGAGAAGGGTCGCTCGTCCTCGAGCCGCCCATAGCGCAGGGTGCGCCCCAGCTTGTACCAGCGGTCCGCACGCATGTGGCTGGCCGCGTACAGCTTGCCGAACACAACGGTCCCGTCATCGAGCACGATCCGCAGCGGCGTCGACCCGAACGACTCGGTCAGGTTGAACGGCGCGACCTCGCGCGCGGTCATGCCCAGCTGGTCCTGCAGTGCCGCGCGGATCGCGTGCAGCCGGCGTTCGTCGATCGTCAGGTGCGCGGCCCGGCCCCGGCGGTACACCAGCGGGAACAGCTCGTTCGGGACGAACACCCGGAACGCGACGAGCGGGATCGTCACACCGACCACCACCGCCACGATGATCGCCGACGGGTAGTCGACAGCGAGGTAGAGCCGTGCGACGGCCAGCACCACGATGGGAACGATGATCGCCCGCTTCGTCAGGTTCCGAACGGGCCCGTGCGGGGCCAGCGTGTAGACCATCGCGACCATCGTGAAGGCGAACAGCCCCACCGGCTTCGACGGATGAGAGAACCCCTGCCACACGCCCAGGATCTCCACGCCCACAGGTCGCTCCCGGCCGATCAGGACCACGAGCGCATCCATCAGCTCGTCGAGGAAGGCGAACCCCATGAGCAGGACGAACAGGTGGCGCCACCTGCGGAAGACCACCAACACCAGGATCGTCGCCCACAGGAGGGGGCGGATCAGCATGGACGAGCCAAGGGTCTGCACGCCCCGCATGACCGGCGTGAGCGCCTCGACCCGCAGGCGGGCCACCCCTCGGAGCAGCGCCTCGTCAACGCCCGTCATGACGGCGGCGGCCGGCGGGAAGAACCAGACGAGCGCGCCGGGAAGCAGGACGATGGCCAGGATAAGCCACGCCATGCCACTGGTCGACAGGGCGCCGCGCGGCAGCGGCGCCGGCTCGCCAGACGGTCGGCGGCGTCGCCGTCGCGGCGCCGCGACCGGCGTCGCCGCGGCGGCGTCGGAATCCGCCGACGTCATGGTCCCTCACCGGCCGACGCCACGACATCCCTGCCGCGGACCGGACGGCCGGGGCCGGCACGCCACCACACGTAGCACGCGACCCCGATCGGGACCTGGACGAACAGCGTGAGGACCCGGTAGATCAGGACTGCCGCCACGACGGGCGCCTCCGGCCCGCCCGCCACGACGAGCCCGGCCGTCAACGCGAGCTCGACGACCCCGAGGCCGCCCGGCGTCACCGGCAGCGCCGTGACCAGTCGCGTGAGGGCGAAGACCGACAGCACCTGCGCCCACCCGACCATCGCATCGGAGACATCCATGTGCCGCAGCGCCAGCAGCAGCACGATGTACAGCGACAGGTGGCTGACGACGGTCGCCAGCGTGAGCACGTGCCACCGGTGACGCAGCAGCCCGATCGTCTGGTGTCGAAACTGGACGAAGGTGTCGCTCCAGGGTGCGCCCTGATCGCGGCGGAGGGCTCGCAGCAGCGGACGCGCCAGGCGCTGCATGCGGTCGCCGACCCTCGTGGCGAGGCGATCGCTGCGGAGCACCAGCGCGAAGACCGTCACCGCGAGGGCGAGCGTGCCGAGACCGGCCGCCGCTGCGATCAGCTCAGCGGTCGTGGAGTCACCCATGAGCGCGAGGATGGCCAGCGCCACGACCGGCAGCCCGAGCTTGACGAAGTTGTTCCAGATGCCGGTCAGCACCGTCGCGAGACCGATCTCGGCTCCGGAGTGGCCCAGCGACGAGTACATCGCGTAGGTCATCCCGACGCCGAGCGCGCTGCCGGCGGGCAGCGTCGCGGCCACGGCGGTCGACGACTGACCGACGATGAACGCATCCCGGTACGTCAGGCCAGGCATCGCGGCCATCATCACGAACAGGTAGGTGGCGATGTTCCAGGCCGCCGCGACCGAGAGCGTCAGCAGCTCCAGCCAGGTCATGTCGACGATCGCCGCCCACACCTGCGACCAGTCGACCAGCGTACGCGAGGCCCACACGATCGCGACCACGACGGCAGCAGACGCGAGCGTGCGTGCCCAGCTGGGAATCCGCCACCGTCGCCGGTCCGCCGCACGATGGCCGGCCGTGGGTGGGGCGGCTGTCCGGTCTGGGTCGTCAACGCGGTCGACCGCCGCCGCGTCATCACGCATGGCCACGGCGCTCCGCTCTCCTGGCGTCCGTCATGGTGCGTGACCTGCCGGCCCGCACGATGCCACCCTAGAGACGTCGTCGCGCCGCCGCATCGGTGACATTGCCGGTCCTGCCGGGCACAGTTGTCGGCTGACGCGACAATGGCCAGCGCGGGACGCGTGCGCACCGGCGGACGAGAGGCAGGTGATGGTACGGGATCCGCGGGACGGACCGGCGGCACCGGTCCACCACCGGCCGTACCGGCGGCTCGGGCTCGGGATCGCCCTCGCGGCGGTCGTCGTCGCCGTGAGCTGGACGCTGGTCGTCGATCCCGACGTCACCCCCGCCGAGGAACGGCTGTTCCGCGCCGTCAACACCGCGCCGGACGTGCTCTGGCCGCTTGTGTGGCCACCGATGCAGCTCGGGACCATCGCGGCGCCCGCGGTCGTCGCCACCGCTGCGGCGGCCGCGCTGCGGCGCTGGCGAGCTCCGACGGCCACACTGATCGCCGGGTACCTGTCGTGGGCGGCGGCGCAGGCCGTCAAGGCCCTCGCCGCGCGCGACCGGCCGGACGCGCTGCTGTCGGGGGTCGTGCTGCGGGAGGGCGCACAGGGCCTTGGTTTCGTCTCGGGCCACGCAGCGATAGCCACCGCGTTGGCCACGACGCTCTGGCCCTACCTCTCGACCCGCGGCAGGATCCTGTCGCTGGTCCTGGTCGCCGCCGTCGGGTTCGGGCGCATCTACGCCGGGGCGCACCTCCCGCTGGACGTCGTCGGCGGCATCGCCATCGGCGCGCTCGTCGGCATCGCGGTCAACGCGCTCGTCGGTGTGCCGTCCGACCGCCTCGTGCACCCGCACGGCCGACCGACGGCGGACAGCGACGTCTGAGGTGCGCGAACGGCCCTGAGCTCGCGCTGACGGCCTGGGGGGGCGTTCCACCTCCAGTCGGAGCGCCACGCCCGGTAGCGGTCGATGAGAGTGGTGGTCGAGCTGTCATGCGGGGCGGTCGAGCCGTCGATGAGCTCGTCGGCGATGACACCGGCGAGGAGCTTGCCGAGCTCGACGCCCCACTGGTCGAACGAGTTGATCTGCCAGACAGTTCCCTGCGTGAACACCTTGTGCTCGTAGCACGCGATCAGCTGTCCCAGCGTCGACGGGGTCAGCTCGGCGAGCAGCAGTGTGTTGGTCGGTCGGTTCCCGGCGAACACCCGGTGTGGCTGCTGGGCCTCGGGGACGCCGTCGGCGGCGACCTCGGGGCGGGTCCTGCCGAACGCCAGCGCCTCGGTCTGCGCGAAGCAGTTGGCCATCAGCAGGTCGTGGTGGTCGCCGAGGTCATGCGTGGCGCGTGCGATGCCGATGAAGTCCGCCGGGATGAGCGCGGTGCCCTGGTGGATGAGCTGGTAGAAGGCGTGCTGGCCGTTCGTGCCGGGCTGACCCCACACGATAGGTCCGGTGTGGTGGTCGACCGGCCGCCCGTCGAGATCGACGGACTTGCCG
>DATHVN010000086.1 GCA_035461305.1 Euzebyales bacterium
TCGCCGCGTCGGCGGCTCTGCACACTCTTCGACCTCGACCTGCCCGGCGCCTACGACCTCCACGCGGTGCTCCGGACGGATACTCCATAGTGCGCTGCCCCGAGGCGACGCGGATGCTGCCGTGGTGGCGCGCGGGCCGTAGCGTCGTCGCCATGACCGTCATCGCGTCCGCGGCCTTGTTCGTGCTCGCGGCGGTCGCCGAGATCGGCGGTGCCTCTGGTGTGGGAGGGCGTCCGCGAACGCCGCGGGTGGCCGTTCGTCGTCGCGGGGGTGCTTGCGCTGGGGCGCGTACGAGTTCGTCGCGACGTGCCAGCCGTTCCAGCACTTCGGTCGGATCCTGGCCGCCTACGGCGGCGTGTTCGTCGCCGGGTCGCTGGCCTGGGGTGTGGCGTTCGACGGCTTCCGGCCGGACCGCTTCGACCTGATCGGCGCCGCGATCTGCCTCGTCGGCGTGACCGTGATCATGTACACACCGCGTGCGGCGCGGGGTGAGCTTCGACCCACACGCGTGGTGGCGTCGCGGCGCGCGGGAGGACGCGGGTCAAGTGGCGATGTCGACGTGGCGTGCGCGGTGGCTGTTTCGCGCGTCGTGGTGGTCGAGCTGGTCGAGTGGCAGCGCGACTGATGTCACGACGTTGGTCAGGTGGACGGCGATGCGCGACAGGTGCTGGTAGGCCAGTGCGGTGGCGGTGCCGTGGGTGGCGTCGTCGGTGACGACCAGCAGGTCGATCGCGAGGTCGATCTCGTCGGTGAGCGCAACGGTCAGCGTGACCTGTTCGGCGGCGACGGTGGGGTCGTGGGTGCGCAGCACGTCACGTGCGGCGGCGAGGTGCGCGTCGAGGTTGGTGCGGTAGGCGGCCAGCTGCGTGTGTTGGGGCTGGTGGGGTGTGAAGTGTCCGTGGATGCGGGCGAGGCGGGCGAGTCCGGAGGCGTGGTCGCCGATGCGTTGGATGTCGTTGACGGTCGACATCGCGGCGAGCATGGCCGGCAGGTCGGTGTGGGCGCCGCGGACGGCCGCGTGGACCACGAGCTCGCGGCGGACCTGGCGGGCGAGCTCGTCGAGGCGGTCGTCGCTGCGGCGGGCCCGGTCGCGCAGTGTCGCGGGGTCGGTGGTGCCGAGTAGGCCGCTGACGCCCAAGGTGAGGGTGTGGCAGTCGATGTCGAGCATGTCGCGGAAGCGCTGGTGGATTCTGTCGAGTCCGCCGGCGCGTTGTGTGAACAGGTCGCGCCACGCCATGGTCGCCGTCACATCCCCGTGGTGGGTGTGCGGTTTCGGCTTCACCGCACACCCGGAGTTGTTGCTCAATGCTAGTTGACTCAACAGTGGTTGTGCAAGTGGTTGCTGCCGGTGAATCGGCGAGTGTGTTCTCACCGCGGGGTGTCGCCGGCGCTGGCGGCACGGGTCTGATGCCCCCGAGTGTCGGTGTACGCAGCGAAGCCACTGGCGGCGTCTGCGGTAGGGGTGTGGCGACGTTCGGGTCAGGTGATCAGCGCGCGGCTGAGGATCGCGAGGCGTTCTGGCACGGGGCGGTAGTAGACCCAGCGGCCGCGTTTGTGGCTGTCGACCAGGCCGGCGTCACGCAGCACCTTGAGATGGTGGCTCACGGTGGGCTGCGACACGCCGAGGGGTTCGACGAGGTCGCAGGCGGCGCAGGCCTCGCCGGCGGCGGCGATGAGGCTGAGCAGCCGCAGCCGGGTGGGGTCGGCGAGCACGCCGAACCATCCCGCGAGCTCCTCGGCCTCGGCGGTGGTGAGCGGCGCGTCGAGCAGCGGCGCGCAGCACTCGACGACGGGCCGCATGGTGCGGGTCCTTTCCGTTCGGGTCGGCGGTGTGGTCACAGGACCAGGGTGCCCAGCCAGCCGAGCAGGACCGCGGCGACGACCAGGATGGCCACGACCAGGCCGACGACGCGGCGACGGGCGATGACCAGCAGGCCGGTGACCGCGCCGATGCTGGTGCCGGCGCCGGTCACCAGGAACGCCAGCGTGGCGCCGGCGCCCATGCCGCCGTCCATCAGGGCGGCGACCAGCGGCAGCGACGCCTCGGTGTTGACGTACGCCGGGACGCCGAGCAGGGCGGCGATTGGCACCGCCGTGGCGCTGTCGCCGCCGAGGTAGGTGGTGATCCACGAGGTGGGGATCGCCTCGATGACCAGGTAGCCGAGTGCGGTGAACGCCAGGAAGAACACCACCAGCCGGCGACCCACGACCAGCGTCTCGCGGAACAGGTCGTCGAGTCGCAGCCGCTGCCAGGTCGTCACCGGCGGCGGCGCCGGTCGTGTCAACGTCAGCGTCGTACCGTTCGCGGCCGTGTCCGACCGCGCCTGGTCCGCAGCGGACACCTCGCACGCGTCGTCGCCGCACGGTGCGGGCTCGGGTGTGACGCGGGCCTGGCCGTGCAACCAGCCGGTTCGCTCGATCCGCGCGGTCACGGCGCCGGCGGCGAGCCCGATCACGATGGTGCCGAGGAAGAAGACCAGCGCGAACGGCCAGCCGAACAGGCCCGCGGACAACAGCAGCTCGGCCGGGCTCGTCAGCGGCGACGCGACCATGAACGCCACCAGCGGCGCCCACGGCGCCGATGCGGCGAGTCCGCCCAGCAGGATCGCGGTCGTACCGCAGGAGCAGAACGGCGTCAAGGTCGCCAGCGCGACCGCCGCGACAGTGCCCAGCCACACGCGGCGGCGCAGCAGCGCCTCCAGGCGATCAGTGCCCACGTAGGTGCTGACTGCTGCCGCGGCGATGATCGACAACACCAGGAACGGCCACGTCCCCGCGATGGTCCGGGTGACGTCCGCAGCGACATCGTCGACCAGTGTCCAGATCCAGGTGAGCATCGAAACACCTCATATAGACGTTCATCGATATATGGCCAGTGTGTCACATATATAGATGATCGTCAATACATCGGCTGTGGCTCCTACGTCCGCTACGTCCACACATCCGCCGCGGTCTGCCGGGCCGTGGTGGGAGCTGCGCGACCGCGGTGCACGCGAGCGGCGACGACGACATCGGCCGGCTGGTCGGTGCCGTCGTCGGCGCAGATGCGCAGGCCGGGACCGTCGGGCTCGATCGCGTGGACGGTGACGGCGGCGACCACGGTCACACCGTGGTGTTCAAGGTGCTCCGTGCTCGGCGTCGACGGTCGCCAGGACCTGGACGAGCATCTCAGCGACCGTGACGTCCAGCCGCGGTGCGTGAACGCGTCGGCCAGCTCCAGGCCGATGTATCCGGCGCCGACGACGACCACGCGGTGCGCGATCGCGGCGGTGATCGCGGCGGTGATGTCGGCGTGGACGGCGAACACTTGCTCCCTGTGGACACCGTCGAGATCCAATCCCGCGATGGGTGGTCGGGCGGGGACGACGCCGGTGCCGGAGATCAGCTGGTCATACCCGATCGCCGCAGCGCCGCCGCCGGGCTCGGGGACGGTCAGCCTGTGCGCCTCGGCATCGACCGCCGTGGCGGTGTGGTCCAGCCGCAGCCGTAGCCCGGCGGCTTCGAGTCGCCGCAGTCGCGGTGTGCCAGGTCGCGCCAGTCCGCGGTCTCGCCGGACAGGTAGAACGGCAGCTTGCAGATGCTGACGTTGGGTAGGCGTCAGCGACGACCACGAGCCCGCTTCTACGCCAGCCTCTTCCGCGCGGGCCGGATGTTGGATCTCGTGCCGAACGCGAGCCAACGGTCAGCCGGCGTTTGGGGCCTACCTACGGCTCCGCGCCGGCATCCGCCACCGGACCGGCCTGCTTGTCCTCACCCTCACCGCCGACCGGATTCGCGCCGTCACCCGCTTCGACAACAGCGTGTCCCATGGTTCGTGCTGACGCGATCGCTCCCCAGCCGATAGACCGCTCTCCCAGTGCGCTTCACATCGGGCATGCGAACGCGCAACGACGGACGCGGGATGCCCGGAAAGCGCGGACGAGCCGAGGGCGCCGCGTCTCCGAGCGCCGCGATCGAGCAGCGGTTCGTAGCTCGAGCCGCAGGACGGCGGTCGCTTCTACTGCGACCACCCCAGCGGGGGTGGGAGCTCGACCATTTGATGTCTGTCATCATTGCCACCCCATGGTGGCGACCGGACCGTGCACTGTCTCACAGTGATGGGTGCTCACATGATCGTCGATGCGGGTAGGTCTTCGGACGCCGTTCCGGTGCAAGCTTGAGGCACTTGCTGTTCGGCCCACATATCGACAGAGGGGATGATTACGATGGTTCACCAGCCCGCTGCGGATCGCTATGAGCGCCTCGTGTATCGCCGGTGTGGGCGCAGTGGTGTGCGGCTTCCGGCGGTCACGCTCGGGCTGTGGCAGAACTTCGGCGACGAGACGCCGTTCTCGACCGTGCGGGCCCTGCTGACCCGCGCGTTCGACCGCGGCATCAACCACTTCGACCTGGCCAACAACTACGGTCCGCCGTACGGCTACGCCGAGGAGGTCTTCGGGCGTGTGTTGGCGTCGGACCTGGCCGGCTACCGCGACGAGCTGTTCATCTCGACCAAGGCCGGCTACGACATGTGGCCGGGCCCGTTCGGCGTCGGTGGGTCACGTAAGTACCTGCTGGCCAGCCTGGACCAGAGCCTCGCGCGGATGGGTGTGGACCACGTCGACGTGTTCTACTCGCACCGCTTCGACCCGGACACGCCGCTGGAGGAGACGATGGGCGCGCTCGCCAGCGCGGTCTCGCAGGGCAAGGCGCTGTACGTCGGTGTGTCGTCGTACTCGCCGGCGAGGACGCGCGATGCCGCGCTGTTGCTCAAGGACATGGATGTGCCGTTGTTGATCCATCAGCCGTCGTACTCGATCCTGAACCGTTGGATCGAGGCCGAGTTGCTCGACGTGCTGGCGTGGGAGGGTGTCGGCTGCATTGCGTTCTCGGCGCTGGCGCAGGGCATGTTGACCGATAAGTACCTCGACGGTGTGCCCGAGGACTCGCGCGCTGCCAGGGTGGGCTCGCTTCGGCACGAGTGGCTGTCCGACGGGAACCTGCGGCAGATCCGCCGGCTCAACGAGATCGCTGCGGATCGCGGGCAGTCGCTGGCGCAGATGGCGATCGCGTGGACGCTGCGAGATGATCGCGTGACGTCGGCCCTCATTGGCGCCCGCACGGTTGCGCAGTTGGAGGAGAACGTCGCCGCGCTCGACAACCTGGTGTTCTCCGACGACGAGCTCGCGGAGATCGACCGCACTGTCAGCGATGCAGGCATCGACCTGTGGGCGGCATCACGTGAGGCGGGATGAGCGGCGGCTCACAGCGGCGACGTGCGGTACCACTGCCCGCGGTCGAGATCGGTGGGAAGCGTGGGAGACCGGGATCATCGCGCAAGGACTCCGCACGGTGGGTCGTCGCTGACCTTCCGGCCGGCCGCCGGACCACGGACCCGGATGGGTGCGACCGCCGACGCGCCGAATCCCGCTCAGCGGATTCGGCATGTCGGACGACGGTGGCCGTCAGCGCGCGAGGGCGACCTTCAGCGCCTTCGTCTCCGCGGCGCGGCCGAAGGTGTCGTAGGCGTCGACGACGTCTTCGAGCTTGAAGCGGTGCGTGACGAACTGCTCGGGGTGCAGCTTGCCCTGCGCCACCAGCTTGAGCAGCATGGCCGTCGTCGTGGCGCTGACCAGCCCTGTCGTTATCGACACGTCCTTGATCCACAGGTCCTGCAGCGCCAGCTCCGCCGGTGCGCCGTGCACACCGACATTGGCGACGGCGCCACCGGGACGGATGAGCTGCGTACACATCTCAAAGGTGGCCGGCACGCCGACCGCCTCGATCGCCACGTCCACGCCCAGCCCGTCAGTCATCGCCATCACCGCGTCGCGCCACCCGTCGGCACGGCTGTCGACACTGTCGGTGGCGCCGAACGTCTCGGCAACCTCGCGGCGGTTGGCATCCAGGTCGATGGCGATGACCCGAGACGCGCCGTACAGCCCGACGGTCATAATCGCAGCCAGCCCCACCGGTCCTGCGCCGACGACCGCGACCACGTCACCCGGCTTCACCCCACCATTGCGGACGCCGATCTCGAAGCCCGTGGGCAGGATGTCGGAGAGCATCAGCGCGGCTTCGTCGTCCACGCCGTCGGGCAGCTTGTACAGCGACGTGTCGGCGAAGGGGACCCTCACGTACTCGGCCTGCGTACCGTCGATCAGGTGCCCGAGGATCCAGCCGATCCCGGACGTGCCCTCGTCGGCCAAGCAGTGCGATGGAAGCTGCTGCTGGCAGTAGGCGCAGGAGCCACACGCGTTGATGCACGAGATGATCACCCGGTCGCCGACGGCCAGGCTGTTGACCGCCGACCCCACCTCGGTCACGGTGCCCACGCCCTCATGGCCGAGGACGCGGCCATCGGTCACCGCCGGAACGTCGCCCTTGAGGATGTGCAAATCAGTGCCGCAGATGGTCGTGGTGTCGACCTGCACGATGGCGTCGGTGGCCTGTGTGACCTGTGGGTCAGGGACCTCCTCCCAGGCCTTGCTGCCAGGTCCGTGGTAGACGAGCGCTTTCATGATGGTGCTCCCTGTGGTTGACTCGGATCTACCAACCCTGACCGCCGGACAGCAGACCGCAGGGACGAACGACCGTACCAATCATCCCGGTCGGCTCCCTACGAACCGGGACCATGGGCCGTGCACCGAAGGGCGGCGGTTCGCTCGATCGTGCATTGCGGACAGCTCGGCGAGTCAGGCGTCAGGTCCGGGACCGCGAACCCGACGTCGCGCCTCACGACACGACTCGGCTGGCGCGGCGCGAATCCGGTCGTTCCACACCGGTCTGGTCCATCCCAAACGATCCCGTGCCTCGCGCCAGACCTCGGCCAGAGTTCTTGGCCAACATCCATGGCACCCGTCGTGATCGTGGAATCGAGATACGGCGCGCAGCATGCCTACTGCGACACCGGTGTCAGGCGGAGCACGGGGATCTGGCGATCGGTCTTGCGCTGGTAGTCGGCATACCTGGGGTGCTGGGAGGTGACCTGGGACCAGGCCCGCGTGCGCTCGGCGCCATCGACCTGGTCCACCTGGACGCGCTGTTGCACGCCGTCGACTTCGATCCACACCTGGTCTGGGTGCTCCGCGATGTTGTGGTACCAGCCGGGGTGCGTCCTGGCGCCCGCTGCCGATGCGATGATCAGCCACGCATCACCGTCCGCGATCCGCGCGACCGGCGTCTCCCGATGCTGGCCGGTCTTGGCGCCGACGGTGGTGAGGTAGAGCACGTCCATATCCAGGAACCGGTTGCCGCGGCGCCGGTGCCACCAGGCCATGACTCGGGCCATGAGCTTGACCACGGGGTTCGATGGCGGCAGCATCCGGGCGCCGTAGGTGCCAGACGGCAGCTTCTCGAACGCCATGATGACCTCGCAGGAGACCCGCAGCGCACTCAGGTGGCCCGTCACGCCAACGTGATCGCCAGCAAGGCGCGCCGCACGTCGTTCGGCGGTGTGTCCATCCCGACGGTACAACGAGTGCGCGCATCCTCCGTGACCACGGCGAGCAGATCACGGTCATCGAAGGTCGCCGCGATGTGAGCCCGGGGTGGACGCCGGACACCGGCCGGCCTCGCTGTGGTGGCCGCAGACGCGCCCGTTCACTGCAGCGGGCCCCTTCGTCAGCCCTCCCAGGCGGGCGGCGTCGTCGACAGGATCGCCGATTCCGGTTTGGCGAGTTCGTGACGGTCGAGCAGGCCCGCCGGACGGACCCCCGACGCGTTCGCCGCCCCGGAACGCGACGTCGTCGCGACGGTCGTGCCCGATCCGCCGGTGCGAACGTCGGCGGTTCGTGTGCTGGACTGCGAGGACCCACGGTTCGCGATGGCCGGACAGCCGGTCGGACAACCCCAGCACCTCGACGGTGCCGCACTGTCCGCCGACGCGCACCCGCTCACCGGTGCGCAGCCGCGCTGTTGCGTTGCCGCAGCCCACGACTGCCGGGATCCGGAGCTCGCGGGCGACGATACCTCGAGCTCGTCGACCTCCTCGGGGAGGCGCCCGAACGCCTGCTCGCTGGTCTGCCGCAGCGATGGGCCGAGACCGAACGCGGTGCCCACCGCCATCACGACACTCAGGTTCAGATGGAACGGGTCCGCCGATGTTGCCGGAGAGGCGGTGGGCCTGCTCGCGCTCCTGGCCTGGTGTGCCGTCGGGATCGTGGTCGGCGTCCGGGCGCTGGTCCGGGCGGGCATGACCCAGGCGGCGAGATCATCGCCTGGCGTCGTCGCCCGCAGCTGCGTGCCGTGAGTAAGGTGGCCGTTCATGTGTGCGTCGTCCCCGCTACCGCCCGTCACGACCACCGACTACCACACGGCAGGCGAGCCGTTCCGCATCGTCACGGGTGGGGTTCCGCCATTGGAGGGTGCCGACGTCGCCGCGCGCCGGGCCTACGCCGCCCAGCACCTGGACCATGTGCGTCAGCTGCTGGTCAACGAGCCTCGGGGCCACGCTGACATGTACGGCTGCTTCGTCACCGAGCCAGACGACGCGGACGGCGACCTGGGTGTGGTGTTCTTCCACAACGCCGGGTACTCGACCGCGTGTGGTCACGGCACGATCGCCCTGGTCACGTGGGCGCTCGAGAACGGGGTCGTGCCGGTCACCGGAGCCCGGACCACGGTCGTGGTCGACGCGCCGTCAGGTCGGCTGACCGCCACTGCGGCGCTCGACGGCGACCGGGTGTCGGCGGTCAGCTTCGTCAACGTGCCGTCGTTCGTCGCCGATCCAGCGCTGCCGGTCGCGGTGAACGGGTCGGAGGTCACGGTCGGGCTGGCGTTCGGCGGTGCGTTCTATGCGGTGCTCGATGCCGCCGACGTCGGGTGCGGCGTCGTCGTCGGCGACCTGCCGCGGCTGATCGATCTGGGGCGGCGGATCAAGGCGACGATCGCAGCGGCCCACGACGTCGTGCACCCGACGGCCTCCAACCTGCGCGACGTCTACGGGGTGATCTTCACCGACGACACGCGCGCGCAGGACGGTGTGCTGCGTCAGCGCAACGTGGCGATCTTCGCCGACGGTGAGGTCGACCGCTCGCCGACCGGCAGCGGCGTGTCGGCCCGCCTCGCCCTGTTGGACGCCAGCGGTGCGCTGCCGCGGGGCGCGGATCTGGTCACGACCGGCATCGCAGGACTGGCGTTCCTCGGCCGGGTGCTGAGCGACGCCGAGGTCGGGGGCGTGCCCGCTGTGGTCACCGAGGTGACCGGCGCCGCTCACCGCACCGGCACCCACACGTTCGTGCTCGACCCGGACGATCCGCTCGGCACGGGGTTCCTGCTGCGATGAGCTCGCCGCCCTGGATCACTGCGGACGACCTCGCCGCCCTGGTCCCGATGCCGGCCGCGATCGACGCGCTCGCGGCCGCGTTCGCCAGCGGAGACGGCCTGGACGGTCCTGCCCGTGCGCATCATGCGGTGCCCGACGGTGACCTACTGCTGATGCCGGCGGCCTCAGCGGCCGGCATCGGGGTCAAGCTCGTGACCGTGACCCCGGCCAACCCGGCACGCGACCTGCCGCTGATCCACGGTGTGTACGTGCTGTTCGCTCCCGGCACACATGCGCCGGCCGCGCTGATCGACGGTGGTGCGATGACCGGGCTGCGGACCGCGGCGGTGTCGGGCCTGGCCACCCGCCACCTGGCCCGTGCCGACTGCCGACACCTGGTGGTCATCGGTGCCGGCATCCAGGGCCGCGCCCACGTCAGGGCCATGAGGGCCGTGCGTCCGATCGAACGCGTCACGGTGGCATCACGCTCCGACGGCCCGGCGCGGCGTCTGGTCGCCGATCTGCGCGCATCCGGCGTCGAGGCGACCCACGGTGGGCCCGACGCGATCGAAACGGCTGACGTCGTGTGCACCTGCACCACCAGCGACACGCCGGTCGTCGCTGGCGACCGGCTGCCCGTGGGCGTGCATGTCAACGCGGTCGGTGCCTACCGTCCCGACGCCCGTGAGCTGGACACCGCGACGATGGTGCGGGGCCGCATCGTGGTGGAGCAGCGCGCGGCGGCGCTGGCCGAGGCCGGTGACCTGTGCATCCCGATCGCGAACCAGGACCTGACGCCGGAGGCCATCGTCGCCGACCTCGCCGAGGTGGTCGCGGGCGCCGGGGTACGGCGCGGTGACGAAGACGTGACCGTGTTCAAGTCGGTCGGTCTGGCGATCGAGGACCTCGCGATCGCCGCTGCCGCACTGCGCGCCCGCGGCGCAAGCTAGTCAGGTGGGCCGTGTCGAACGGGCACTGCCCACCTAGTCCTCGACGACGTGGTGCCTGAACCGCTTCCGGGCGGCCGCCCATGCGGCGGGGTCGGGCGCACCGTCGGGCCCGAGCGCGTCGGCGGCCGCCCATGCCATCGCCAGGGCGTGGTGAGAGTTGTCATGCACGAACAGACCGTTGCGGCCGTACGTGGTCACGTCAGGAAGGTGTCCCACCCACCGGTCGAGCAGGTCGAGGTGCGCGGCGAAGCCGCGGTCGTAGATCGGATACGCGCTGGGCAGCCGTCGGACGACCACGTCGAGTGGGGCGTCGTCGGGCAGACCGGCACTCCGCAACGTGGCATGGACCATGGCGGCGAGCTCGGCGTCGGACGCGCGCCACACCTTGTCGCCGCGGGCGCAGGGCACCTCGGCGCACAGCACGGTCCGGTCATCGGGGTCACCGGCGTCGTTGGATCCGGGGTGGCCCGCGCGGTAGTTCTTCGGTTCGGAGATCCGTGTCACGGGCGTCCACCGTTCCGGCAGGTAGTGTGCGTCGAACGGGGTGTGCCGATCGCGGCCCATGACCAGGTAGACCAGCACCATCGCCCGTGTGCGCAACCGTGCCGCCGCGGCGAGCACGTCGTCGGGTGCCGTCGGTCGCAGCAGCCGCACGAGCACGGGCAGCGGGACCGTGCTGTACAGGTGCCGGCCGCGCACCGCTCCACCGTCTTCGAGTCGCACGACGGGCGCCTCGCCGTCGCGGTCGACCGCCACGGCTGTCCGTCCGAGGGTGATCGTCGCACCTCGCGCGGTCGCCGCGGCGGCCAGGGCCTCCCACAGCTGGCCGAACCCGCGCCGTGGGTAGAGGAACGTCCGTGCCTCGGGGTCCCGGCCGGCGAGCACACGACGGATCAACGCCGTCGGTGTCGCCGCCGCGATCCGGCGGCGTGCCTGCTCACCGCTGATCTCCCCCGGATCAATGCCCCACAGCTTCCACGCGTAGGGCTCGTAGAACCGCGCTGCCATCGTGGGACCGAGGCCCGCGCGCACGATCTCTGAGTACGTGTCGGCCTGCGGCCGACGTGCCCATGAGGTCAGCGACTCGATCGCGGCGCAGATCCCGAAGCCTCGTGGCAGGTGGCGGATTGTCGCGACCGGCGTCAGGGGGAAGGGCAGCCAGCGGCCGGCCAGCCGGATGCGACCACGACGGAGGCGTCGTTGCAGATCGTCACCCAGCAGGTCCTGAAGGTCGCTGAGGATCTCCGGGGCGATGGCGCGGTGCAGCCTGTGGCTGCCATGGTCCACTCGGACTCCTGCGACGTTGAAACTGCCCGCCGCGCCTCCGACGCGGTCCTCGCGTTCGATCACGGTGACGTCGTGGCCGGCGCCGGCCGCACGGAAGGCGAGCCCGAGACCAGCCGGGCCCGCGCCGAGCACGATGATGCCGTCGCTCACCTCGCGGACCTCGTTGCGGGATGCGGCGGGTGACCCTCGGCTTGCCACAGCGAGACGACGTCGGTGTTGAGTTGGTGATGGATGGCGGGGATGACGGCCGCGAGGTACCGGCCCAGCCGGACGAACGAGCGGCCGGTCTCGCGGAAGCGGTAGCTGACCGGCACCTCGGCGTAGCGTGCGTCCCGCGCCAGCAGATCGATGGTCAGCACTTGGGCGTAGTTGAAGTCGTGGACGATCCGCGCCTGCTGCGCGGCCAGCCGTGACAACGCACGGTAGCCGCTCTGACCGTCAGTGATGGGCGTTCGGGTCACGAAGCGCAACGCCAGGGTCAGGACCCGGTTGCCCAGGCGACGGTGCGGCAGCATCCGCCCGATCGTTCCCGCGAAACGCGATCCCACGACGTAGTCGGCCGCACCGTCGAGGATCGGGGCGACGAGCGATGGCAGTTCCTCGGGGGCGTACTCACCGTCGGCGTCGCAGAACGCGACCGCCACCGCGCCGCGCGCGACCGCCTCGTCGAGCCCACGCCGCACGGCGGCGCCCAGCCCCCGGTTGCGAGCCGACGCGATGACCTCTGCCCCTGCGGCACGCGCGCGCTCGGCGGTGCGGTCGGTGGAGCCGTCGTCGATCACCAGGCAGCGGACCGGGTGCCCCGCGATCAGGTCGGGCGTGCGACCGACGACGTCGGCGACCGTGGCCTCCTCGTCGTGCGCGGGAAGGAACAGCACGATCGGGGCGTCGGCCGCAGCGGCCGGTCGCGACGCGGTCGTCGCCGCCGGTCGCCGCGGCGCCAGCTGCAGCCGACCGACCAGCGACGGCGACGGCACGACCGCGGCGACAGCGCCCGCCAGGAGGGCGTAGGCGGTCTTGATCGCGTGCGCGGTGACGGCGATTGCGAGGCCCGTAGCGGGTGCGATGCCGACGGCGACGAGCGCACCGGTCGCGGCCGCCTCGTAGGTGCCCACCCCGGCCGGGGCGACGGCGACGACCTGGGCGGCGACGGCGATGGCGGTCACGAGCACCGCGTGGGCGACGGTGATCGGGGCGCCGGCCCACGCTGCCGCCTGGTGCACGACGACGGCTTCGAGCATCCAGGACGCGATCACGAGCAGGAGCGCGATCGGGCCCGCGGCGTGGACGTCGTCGTGACGGCGCCGTCGACGCGACGACCACCGACCGGCGATCACGACCGCGAGCATCGCGAGGGCCAGCAGCAGGGGCCCCCAGGCACCCAGGACGTCCACTGCCAGGCCGGGTCCGAGCACGAGCGCGAGCACACAGATCGACAGCAGGTCGGCCGCGCGCATGGCCACCGTCGACGCTAGGGCTGCGGGCGCGGCGATGCCGGCGCGACGGGTCACGCTGGTGACTCGGAGCACCTCACCGAGGCGCAATGGGAGGAGGTGGTTGGCACCCAGCGACACGTGCAGTGCCGCGATCGCATGGTGCGGTGAGAGCCCCGGCAGGGCGCGACACCACGCGACGGCGCGCAGCACGAACGCGGCACCGTAGACCGCAACCACCACGAGCAGCGCGACCGGGTGGTCAACGACCGACGCCGTGACACGGCGCAGCGCCGCGCCGTCGACGGTGTGGACGATGATGATGGTGGTCCCGGCGACCAGCCCGGCGGCCAGCCACCACGCGGTGGCACCGAGGCGTCGCCGGATGGCGGTGATCGCGGTCATCGAGTGTCCTCGTCTCCATCGGGATGGGCGTGCGGCCGTCTGACTGGCCCGTCCGTTGGCGGGCTGCTAGCCTCCGGCTGGCTGAGGCGAACCTAACTTAACCCATTGCGGCCGGCGCCGTGGGCCGCACACCGGCGCCCCGGACGTCACCGGTGGTCGGGAGAGACGGAGCAGCGTGTGCGATGGCGCCGAGGACACGCCGACGACCGCGGCGCGCCACGTCGGCGCCTGGGCATGGCCATGGTGGTCGTGTGTCTGGTCGCGCTCGCCGCCGCGGCGGCCGGGATCCCGACGCGGGCCACATACGGCGCGCGCACGACAGCCGACGAGCCGCAGTACCTGCTGACCGCGCGCAGCCTGGCAGACGACGGCGATCTGGACATCAGCGACGAGCTCGAGTCCGGACGCTGGCGAGCGTTCCACGAGGCCGAGCTGCCGCAGCAGACCCGGCCCCTGCCGGGCGGCCGGCGGATCAGCCCCCACGATCCGTTGCTGCCGGTGCTGCTGGCACCCGCCGTGGCGGCAGGTGGTTGGATCGCCGGAAAGTGGGCCCTTTCGTTGCTGGCGGGCGCGCTGGCGGCGCTGCTGGTGTGGACGTCCGTGGTGCGCCTGGCGGTTGCCACCCGCACCGCCGTGCTCGTGGTCGGTGTGCTGACCGCCTCGGTGCCGCTCGCCCCTTACGGCAGCCAGATCTACCCGGAGCTGCCGGCGGCGGTGGCGGTGACCGCCGGAATCGCCGCACTGCTCGCGCCGCTCCGATGGACCGGGATCGTCACGGTCGCCATCGTCTGTTGCGCGCTCCCGTGGTTCGGCATCAAGTACACCCCGGTGGCGGGCGTCCTGGGTGTGGTCGCGGTCGCGCGCCTGTGGAGTGATCGCCGGCGGACGGCCGTGGCGACGCTGGTCGCTGGACTGACGCTCGCCGGTGTCGCGTACCTCGTGGCGCACCAGGTGCTCTGGACCGGCTGGACCGCGTACGCCAGCGCCGACCACTTCGTCGACAGCGGTGAGCTCGGCGTCATCGGGTTCTCCCCGGACTACGGCGCGCGCACCGTCCGGCTCGCGGCACTGCTGACAGAGCGCTCGTTCGGTATCGCCGCGTGGCAGCCGGCGTGGCTGCTCACCGTTCCTGCGCTGGGCGCGCTGATCCGTGCGCGGCCGCCGGGATGGGCTGTGCTGTCGTCGGTGCTCGCCGCGGGGTGGTGTACCGCGACGTTCGTCGCGCTCACGATCGCCGGCTGGTGGTTCCCTGGTAGGCAGGTCGTGGTCGTCCTCCCCGCGGCCGTCCTGACCCTGTGCTGGTGGCTCGATCGCCGTCGTGCCCAACGTGCCGCGTTCGGCGTGCTCGGCGCCCTCGGGATCGCGAGCTGGCTGTGGCTGGCGGTGGAAGCGTCGGGTGGCCGTCTGACGCTCGTCGTCGACCTGATGGGCACCACGAACCCGTGGTATCGGGCATGGCGTCTGGTCCTGCCCGACTTCCTCGACGTCACGACTGCGACCTGGGCGTTCCACGGGGCGTGGAGCGCCGTCCTCGTCGTACTGCTCGTCGCGGGATGGCGCTCGGCGGCCTCCGCACCGCCCGCGGTGTCAGGTGCCCGATCCGCTCGCAGAACCGGAACCCGATCCGGAGGCGGTGCCCGACCCGGACCCCGATCCCGACTCGGAGGCGGCGCCTGACCCGGAGGCCGACCCTGACCCGGAGCCCGAACCCGATCCCTCAGTGGAGAGGTTGCGGACCTCACCCTCGTTCGCCGCGCCGCACCCGCTGAGCATCACGACGAGGGCGATGGCACACACACCCGCCCGGGTCCTGGTCCTGATCATGATCATCACGTCTCCGTTCGTGGCCGCGCCGTCGGTCATGCGTCGTGACCTCTGGGGCAAATAGTTTGGTTAGGGTAACCTCCATGGCGCCGGGGGCCAAATGAAGTCACGCGGTCACGGCAACTCGCCGGCGAGCTCGGACCCCGGCAGCGCCATAGATGATCGCGTACGGGTCGGCGAGGAACATGAGGCGTCCCTTCAGGGTCGGCTGTGTGGTCAATGACTGGGGTGGATCCAGACTCCGACGCGTCGCGCGACAGCGGAGGCTCCGGGGTCTTGACCCTGGTCGGGTTGGGTGATCTGCCGCGCGCAGCGCCGTGACCGCGACGGCCGTCAGCGTGACCGGCGACACGAACCAGAGGATCGCATCGAACCAGCTGGGTTGTGCGAGCGCCCGCCCGTCGAGCCACCGCTCACGCTCCGGCCCGCGTCCCGCCGCATGCCGCCGGCGCATCCCTGCCTGGTCAACTACCATCAACTCGCAGCCGGGGTCCGTCGTGCAGGAGATCGGATGGTCCGGGTCGTGTCGGTGCACTCGTTCCGGGGTGGGACGGGCAAGTCGAACATCACCGCGAACGTCGCAGTGCAGCTGTCCCAGCGCGCACTGCGCGTGGGCGTGATCGACACCGACATCCAGTCGCCGGGGATCCACGTGCTGTTCGGTCTCGACGGTGCGGAGATCGACGCGTCGCTCAACGACCACCTGTTCCGTGGCCGCCCCATCGCCGAGGTCGCGGTGGATGTCACGCCGGCGGGTGTTGGCGGCAGCATCCACCTGATCCCCAGCAGTGTGCAGCCGGGCGAGATCAGCCGTGTGCTCCGCGAGGGCTACGACGCCCAGCAGCTCGTGCAGGGGGTGCGCACCCTCGTCGACGAGCTTCGGCTCGACGTCCTGCTGATCGACACCCACCCTGGGCTGGGGGAGGAGACGCTGCTGTCGTTGGTGATCTCCGACACCAGCCTGATGGTCCTGCGGCCCGATCACCAGGACTACGAGGGGACTGGCGTGCTCATCGATGTCGCCGCCAACCTGGAGGTGCCGAGGTCGGCGCTGGTTGTCAACAAGGTGCCGCCGTCGCTGGACGTCGAGGGCGTGCGCCGGCGGGTCGAGCAGGCGTACAGGTCGCCGGTGGCGGGCGTCCTGGCGCATGACGAGGCCATGATGCTCCTCGCGAGTGGCGGCATCTTCGCGCTCCACCATCCCGACCATCCATTGACGTCGGCGTTCGACCAGGTCTCGGCCTACGTGATGAACGGGTCGATGTGATGGACCGGCCGGCGCGTCCGCTGACCCGCGGGGAGCTGCTCGGCGGGCTGTCGGGACGGCGTGCCAGCACGGCGCTGTTCGCCATCGAGAGCCAGACCGCACGCCTGGCGCTGGAGGCTCAGCACGCCACCGCTCCGGCGATCTGCGAGGACATGGTCGCGACGCAGGAGCGCGCGTTCCTGTCCGCGCTCGCCGCTGGACGCCGTGTCGCCGTGGCGCCGCCGATCCAGCAACTCGAGCGGTTCGCCCCGCTGTGGTCGCATCTGGTGCCACCGGATGCGGTGACCCGGGCCGACCTCGCGGGCCGCCTGGCCGATAAGTATCGCTTCCGCCGGCGCGACGTGCCCGCGCTCGCCGCCGCGCTCCGCCTCGACGACCCGGCCGTTGCGACGGCGTTCGAGCGCCGGCACGGACGTGGGCTCGAGATGATCTTCGTCGACAGCCTGCCCGTCCGCGACCGTGTGCGGTGGCGCTGGACGCGGCTTGCGGCGCTGGTCGAGGACCTGCCGCCGTTCTGGTCCGCCTTCAGCCTGACGTTGACCCAGACCGTGGGCGCCGGCGTGCTGGCGCTGCCCATCGCGCTGGCCGGCGTCGGGCCACTGCCCGGATTGGCCCTCCTGGCCGTGCTCGGGCTGGTCAACGTGGCGACCGCGGCCGCAGTCGCGGAGGCGTTCGCGCGCACCGGGACCGTGCGCTGGGGCGGTGCCTACTTCGGCAGGGTCGTCTCGCAGTATCTGGGCTGGTTCGCCGGTGTGGTGCTGTCGCTGATGCTCAGTGCGTTGGCGGTCGTGGCGCTGATCGCCTACTACGTGGGGCTGTCGACCACCCTGACGGCCTCGACCGGTGTCCCGTCCACCGTGTGGGTCGTCGGGGTCTTCGCGGTGACGCTGGTGTTCGTGTGGCGCGACCGGCTGGACGCCACGGTCGCGACCGCGCTTCTGGTCGGCGGGATCAACATCGTGATCGTCCTCGTTTCTGTCACTGCTGGCGCTGCCCAACCTCACGACAGCCAACCTGACCTACGCCGCCGTGCCGTTCGTCGGAGGCCAACCGTTCGATCCGGGATTGTCGACCTCGTGTTCGGTGTCGTGCTGCTGGCCTTCTTCGGACACACGGCCGTCGGCAACGGCGCCCGCGTCGTGCTGCGACGCGATCCCAGCGGGCGCGCGCTGGTACGGGGGACGACCGCGGCGATGATGACGGCGCTGGCCCTGTATGCCGTGTGGAGCGTCGCGGTCGGCGGCGCGGTCGGCGCTCGGCGGCTCGCCGCGGAGTCCGGCACGGCCCTCGTACCGATGGCCGAGGTCGTCGGCCCCGCCGTGCTGGCCCTCGGATCGGTGTTCGTGGTGCTGGCGATGGGCATGGCCGCTGTCCAGTTCTCCATCGGTCTGCACTTCCAGGCCACGGAGGTGCTGGCTACCGACTCAGCCGCCGCACGGCTCGGCGCCTATGTGCCGCTGATCGCAGTGTTCGCGCTGGTGCAGTGGCTGCTGCTGACCGGCCGCGAGTCGTTCACCGGCGCGTTGAGCCTGATCGGCACGGTGACCGCCCCGGTGCTCGCCGGTGTCGTGCCGGTGCTGCTGATCGCGGCGGCCCGCCACCGCGGTGACTACGTCCCGACAGTGGTTGCACCGGGGATGGGGCGCCCGGTCGTGCGGGGTGGCGTCTACGCCATCTTCCTCGCCGCGGTCGTGGCTCACGGAGCCGTGATCTGGCAGGCGCCCGCAGCTCGTGTCGCCGCGCTGGGCACGGCAGCGGTGCTCGTGGTGGTCACGTGTTGGACCGCGCGTGCGGGGGCGTTCGTGCCGTGCGCGACGGTCGAGGTCCGCCGGGACCGTGAGCTGGGACGTGTGCGTGTCCGCCTGACCGACACGGGCCGTCCAGGACGGACGACCGCGCAGATCGAACAGGGCGGCGACACGCGCCGGCTGGTCCTCGACGGCGGACTGAACCTGCCGGAGGGCACCTCGACCGTCGCCATCGACCTCGCCGGCCTCGACGCGCGTGAACTGCAGGTGTGGTCGCACGAAGTCGACGCCACCGGGACCAGCGCCGCGCAGGCGGCCGACGCGCTCCTGTCGCGCGCTGACGGGGACGTCGCGTTGGACCTCGCGGAGGGGCGCGTGACCGTCGCGCTCGGCGCTGGTGGCGCACCGGGACCGGTCCTGGCGGTCGACGTCGGCGTGTCCGCGCGGCGGGGTCCCGGCGACGGCAGGTCGCAGCGATGACGGCGCGGGTCCTGATCGTCGATGACACGGCGATGAACCGGCAGGTGCTCGCACGCGCAGTGACGACGCTCGGCTACGAGGCGGTCACCGCTGGTGACGGCTCGCAGGCCCTGGACCGCCTGCGGGCCACCCCGGACGCCGGTGGCATCGACGTCGTGCTCCTCGACCTGCTCATGCCGGTGCTCGACGGCTTCGCGACACTGCAGCAGATCAAGGACGACGCCGAGCTCGAACACCTGCCGGTGATCATGGTGTCGGCCGTCGACGACATCGACAGCGTGATCCGCTGCATCGAGCTCGGGGCGACCGACTACCTGTCCAAGCCCGTGCACGGGCCGCTGCTGCGGGCGCGTCTGCAAGCTTCGCTGGCCGCCAAGCGGCTGCGCGACGTCGAGCTGGACCACCTCGCGCAGGTCGACCGCGTCGTGCAGGCGGCGGTCGGGATCGAGACGGGTTCGTACGACGGGCTGGACTCGTTGGACGCCGTCGCCGGACGCGAGGACGCGCTCGGGACGCTCGCGCGGGTCTTTGAGCGCATGGCCCGGGAGGTCGCAGCCCGCGAGGAGGCGCTGCGCCGCCAGGTTGCCGAGCTGCAGATCGAGATCGACCATGGTCGACGGCGCCGACAGGTCGCTGAGGTGACCGGCTCGGACTACTACCGTCGGCTCACCCGTGAGGCAGCGGAGCTCAAGCGGATTCTGACCGAAGGCGGTGACCGCGCCGATGGCTGACCAGACGGTCGTCCGCAGTCTGCAGGGACCACGCGCCGACAAGGTCGCGATCGTGCCGATGGCGATCGCGGGCGGCATCTGGGGTCTCATGTATGTGCTGGCCGGCGTGCCGGGCGCGGCCATCTGGCCGTGGGGTTACACCATTCTTGCCGCGGCCAACCTGTGGGCGTACCAGCGGCTGGGGTGGACGCGAGCGCTGGACCTGCAGCTGCTGCTCAGCCTGCTGATCCCCTGGCTGCTGATGCTCGACCTCGGAGGGTTCCGCGCATCGGGTGCCGTCATGATTTGGTCGCTGATCGCCCCGATCGGCGCGCTGCTGGCGTACCGCGTCCGCCGGGCGGTGGGCTGGTTCGCCGCCTACGCGGGCCTCGCGCTGATCGCCGCCCTCCTCGAGGGACGGCTGGACGTGGCGCTGACCAACGAAGCCTGGATCTCGACGTTCTTCTTCGCCGACATCATCGGCGTGACCCTTGTGGCGTGGCTGGTCACGGCACGCTACGCGGCACAGCGGGCCGACCTGGTGGCCGCCGAGCGCCGCGCGCGGCTGGAGGCCGAGGAGGCAACCCGCGCCAAGAGCGAGTTCCTGGCGAACATGAGCCACGAGATCCGCACCCCGATGAACGCCGTCATCGGGATGAGCGCCCTGCTGTCGACCACCGACCTCGACGCCGAGCAGGCCGAGTACCTCGCGTCGGTCCGTAGCAGTGCGGAGGTGCTGCTGGCCACCATCAACGATGTGTTGGACTTCTCGAAGGTCGAGGCCGGCCAGCTCGAGATCGACCCCGGTCCCACCGAGCTGCGGCCGTTGGTCGAGTCGACGCTCGACGTCATCGCCCCACTGGTCTCGCAGAAGCAGATCGATCTGGTCTACGACGTCGGCGACGACGTGCCCGCCGCGATCATCACCGACGGCCATCGGCTCGCGCAGGTACTGGTCAACCTGATGACGAACGCCGTCAAGTTCACCGACGCGGGCGAGGTCGCTCTGCTCGTGTCGCGCGAGCCCGCCGCCGGGAGCGACGAGCCGGACCGAGTCAGGTTCGAGGTGCGCGACACCGGCATCGGCATCCCGGCGCCAGCGCGCTCGCGCCTGTTCGACTCGTTCACGCAGGTCGACGCATCGACCAGCCGGCGGTTCGGCGGCACCGGCCTGGGGCTGGCCATCAGCCGGCGCCTCGTCGGCCTGCTCGGGGGCGTCATCACCGTCGACAGCGAGGAGGGTGTGGGATCCCGTTTCGCGTTCTCGATCCCTGGCACGTCCGCCGACGGTACGGCAACCACGCGGGACGAGAACGCGGGGGCGCTCAGCGGTCGCACTGCCCTGATCGTCGACGCCAACCCGACGGACCGCCGGCTGCTCGAGGGGCTCGTCGGATCGTGGGGCATGCGGGCCGTGTCGGCCGCCGCCACGGACTCGGCACTGGAGGCGCTCGATGGGGCGGAAGGATCGACGTCGTGCTCATCGACCACCGCGCGACCGACGGCAAGCGGTTCGCGACGCACCCGGTCACCGCCGGCGCGGCCAGGGTGCTGCTGACACCGTTGGGTGGGCCCCAGCGCGCTGAGGACGCGGCGGCGTACCGGGCGACGGTCACAAAGCCGGTCAAGCAATCGTCCCTGCTCGACGTCCTGGTGACCCTGCTGACCGAGGACGACACGGCCGGGCGCACGATGTCACCGGACGCCCCTTCCGCGCCCAGCCTCGACCCCGGGTTCGCACGACGGCATCCGCTGCACATCCTCGTGGCCGAGGACAACCCGACGAAACAGCGCCTGATGACCAGGCTGCTCCAGCGCCTCGGATACGCGCCGACCGTCGTCGGTGACGGGGCCGCCGCCGTCGAGGCCGCAGGTCGGCTCGACGTCGACGTCGTCCTCATGGACATCCAGATGCCGTACCTCGACGGCTACCAGGCGACGCAGCGCATCCGGACGCTCGACGGGCCGCAGCCGTGGATCGTCGCGGTGACTGCGAATGCGACCGACGCGGACCGCGAGTGGTGCCGGCAGGCGGGAATGGACGACCACCTGGCCAAGCCGGTCCGCCCCGAGCTGCTGACCGCGGCGCTGCGGCGCGCCCACGACCAGCCCGGTCGGGGCGTGACGGCACGCCAGCACGGGCCGCGTCCTGCCACGGCGAGCCCGTCCGGTCGGTCGGATCGGGCAGAGCGCGCCGGCGACGGACACGCGGGGCTCGTCACGGATGCCGACGACGCTGCCGTGCTCACCGGCGAGGACGGCCCTGCGCCCGACGCCTCAGGCGACGAGGCCATCGTGCAGATCGACGTCGACGCGTTTGCGCCGACTGGCCGAGCTGACCGGGGACCACGGCTTCGTCGACTCGCTGCTCGCCCACTTCCCCGGCGAGCTCACGGGCCTGCTCGAACACATCCGCGACGCCGCGCCGCATGATCCGGCGATGGTCCGACGCCACGCGCACAGCCTGAAGTCCAGCGCGGCGAACCTGGGTGGGACCGCGCTGGCCGCCTCGGCCGCGCGACTCGAGACCGCGGCGGCCGCCGGGACATCGGACCTCGGCCCGCTCATCGGTGAGCTCGAGGCGGTTGCCGCCGCAACGGTCGCGGCGCTGGAGGCGCTCGATGCCTGGTGACCCGCCCGAGCCCGCGGTCGTGCTCGTCGCCGAGGACGCGATGATCCCGCGGCTGGCGCTCGCCCGCGGCGTCGAGCAGGAGGGCCACCGGGTGCTGCTGGCGACCGACGGTCGCGAGGCCCTCGAGGTGCTGGCACGCGAGCGGGTCGACATGGTCCTGCTCGACCTCGTCATGCCCGCGCTCGACGGCTTCGCGGTGCTGCGCGCGATGCGTGCCGACCCCGAGCTCGCCGACATCCCCGTGCTGGTCATCTCCGCCACCGAGGCGACCGACGAGGTCGCGCGCGCGATCGAGATGGGCGCGATCGATTGCCTGCCCAAACCCTTCGAACCCGCCCTGTTGCGCGTGCGCATGCGGACCGCGCTGGAGCAGACCAGGTTGCGCCGTCTGGAGCAGGACTACCTGCGCCAGGAGCTGGCGTTGCGCCAGCAGGAGCGGCTGGCCGTGCTCGGCAGGCTCAGTGCCGGGCTGGGTCATGAGCTGAACAACCCCGCCGCCGCGGCCCTGAGCACCGCCCGCAGCTGCGACGCGCGCTCGACGACGCCGACGCGCTGCTGCCGCAGCTGCTCGCTCGCGCCGACGGCGTCCGCATCGTCGACGCTGTCGCGGCGCTGCTCGACCAGCCGCCGCCGCCGGCCGACGTGGCACGGGACGAGGTGACCGACGCCATCGAAGACGTGCTCACCGGCACCGGACGCGACGTCGCCGAGCCGTGGATCGCCGCCGCCGAGCTCGCCATGGCCGGCGTCACGCCGGACGCACTGGCGCGGTGCCTGCACAACCTCGGCGACGGTGCCCAGCTCGGGGTCGAGTGGCTGCGTGCGCGGTCGCAGGTGCGCCGCGGGGTCACCCACATCACCGACAGCGTTGCGCGGATGGCCGACCTGACCGCCGCGCTGCGTGGCTACAGCTACCTCGACCAGGCGCCGCAGCAGGACGTCGACGTGCGACGGGGCCTGGACGACACGCTGACGATCCTGGCGCACAAGCTGCCCGACGGCGTCACGGTCATCCGCGACTACGCGCCGCAGCTGCCGACGATCCATGCCTACGGCGGGCAGCTCAACCAGGTATGGACGAACCTCATCGACAACGCGATCGACGCGGTGGTCGGCCGCGGCGCCGTGATCGTCCGCGCCGCTCCCGACGGCGACGGCGTGTGCGTCCAGGTCGAGGACGACGGCCCGGGCATCCACGACGAGCTGCGCGGTCAGGTGTTCGACCCGTTCGTCACCACCAAGCCGCCCGGCCAGGGCACGGGCCTCGGCCTGAGCATCTCCCACCAGATCGTCACCGAGGCGCATGGTGGCCGCATGACCGTGCACTCGCGGCCGGGTCGCACCGTGTTCGACGTGCGACTGCCCGCCGCACCACCGGGAGGCGCGACCGATGACCGCTGAATCGGCGCCGCGGCCCGGGCCGCCGGCGATCATCACGGTCGACGACGAACCCAGCGTCCTCGACGCCGTCGCGGCCGACCTCCGCGCGCGGTACGGCGCCGGCTACCGGATCGTCACCGCCGGCAGTGGGGCAGCGGCGCTGGCGGCGATCGAGCGCCTCACCCGCCGCGGCGCCCCGCTGGCGCTCGTAGTCGCCGACCAGCGGATGCCCGGCATGACCGGCACGGCGCTGCTGGTGGCCGCGAAGCGCGTGCAACCGCACCTGCGCTCGGTCCTGCTGACCGCGTATGCGGACACCGACGCCGCGATCACGGCCATCAACGACGTCGACCTCGACCACTACATCGTCAAGCCGTGGGATCCACCTGAGGAACGCCTGTACCCGGTGCTCGACGAGCTGCTCGAGGAGTGGCAGGCCACGCGGCCACGGCCCGACGCCGGCCTTCGCGTGATCGGCGATCGGTGGTCCGCGGCGTCGCACCGGCTGCGTGACTTCCTCGCGCGCAACCAGGTCCCGTTCCGATGGCTCGACGTCGACCACGGTGACGCCGGACCGCTGCTGGCCGCGGCCGGGCCCGATGTGAGGCTGCCGGTGCTCCTGCTCGAAGACGGTCGGGTGGTGTCGGACCCGTCGCCGGCCGACGTCGCGACCAGGCTGGGGTTGTCGTCCCGTCCCGAGGTCGACTTCTACGACCTCGTCGTGATCGGCGGCGGCCCGGCCGGACTGGCCGCCGCGGTCTACGGCACCTCCGAGGGGTTGAGCACCGCCGTCGTCGAGGCCGAGGCGCCAGGTGGGCAGGCGGCGCTGAGCGCCCGGATCGAGAACTACCTGGGCTTCCCGTCGGGGATCTCGGGGTCGGAGCTGGCCCGCCGCGCGCTGGCGCAGGCCCGTCGGTTCGGCACCGACGTCATCGCGCCGCACCGGGCCACCGGCATCCGCAGCGAGGATCCGTACCGGGTCATCACCCTCGGCGACGGCAGCGAGCTGCACTGCGCGTCGATCGTGCTGGCCACCGGCGTGCAGTACCGGCGGCTGGACGTGCCCGGCCTCGACGCGCTGACCGGTGCCGGCGTGTACTACGGCGCCGCCTCCACCGAGGCGGCGGCGATGACCGGCGCACGCGTGGTCGTCGTGGGCGGCGCGAACTCGGCCGGCCAGGCGGCACTGCACCTCGCGAAGTTCGCAGACGAGGTGGTCATCGTGATCCGCGCCGGATCGTTGGCGGCGCGGATGTCGCGCTACCTGGTGGATCGCATCGAGGCGACCGACGCCATAACGGTCCGCACGCGGTCGCAGGTCGCCGAGGTCACCGGGGCACAACGCCTCGAGAAGGTACATGTCCAGGGCGGCGATGGGATGCGTGAGGTGCTCGACGCCGCCGGGATGTTCGTGTTCATTGGGGCGCGCCCCCGGACCGGGTGGCTCGGCGACGCGGTCGTGACCGACGCGCACGGGTTCGTCGTGACGGGACCGCAGCTGAAGGATCGCTGGCCGCTCGACCGCGATCCGTTCCTGCTGGAGAGCAGTCAGCCCGGCGTGTTCGCCGTCGGCGACGTACGCGCCACCTCGATCAAACGCGTCGCGTCGGCGGTCGGTGAGGGTTCGGTCGCCGTGCAGTTCGTCCACGAGGTCATCCGCGGCGCTTGACGCGATCGCACGTGGTCTGTCAGGAAGACGTACCCGGACCTGATGCGGCCCGGTGTGTGGCGCGCGCGCGATCAGTGTGTCGCTGAATGGCCGCTCTTGCCTGTGCTGGGTCACCGGCCGCCACGGCGTCGGCGATCTCCACATGGTCGTCGGCATGCGCGCGGGTCAGCGCATGATCCTCCACGACGCCGCGCACGAGGATGCCCTGCAGACTCAGCCGGCGGTAGCTGTCGAGGAGAGCGACCGAACCGCTCAGTCGCACGAGCTCTTCGTGGAAGGCGGTGTTCGCGGCAGCGTATGCGGCGATGTCGGTGACACGGGCGTCCTCGAACAGCGCGACCGTGTTGTCGGCGAGACGTCGCAGCTCTGCGACCCGCTGACCGTCGCCGTGGTCGGCCACGAGCTCGACCGCGCCGAGCTCGATGGCCAGCCGCGCACTGAGGGCATCGTCGATCGCGCCGATGTCAACCGGAGCTGCGTGATAGCCCTCGAGGGGGTCGCCGGTGACCAGGCCTTCCGCTCGCAACGCCGCCAACGCGCGGTCGATGCGGCCGACATCGACGTCCAACTCCGTGGCGAGCGTCGCGCGGTCGAGCACACCGCAGTCTTCGGACAGGATTCGCTGGCGAAGGTGCTGTGTCACAGCGTCGTCGCGTGCGGGATGGAGCTGCCCGAACTGCCCGCGGAAGTAGGCCAGGGGCGCAGCGTCTCGAGCGGCGACCCACTCGACCCGACCGATGATGATGTGATGTGTCGCCGCAGCGACGGCGTCCTCGACGTGGCAATCGATGTGCGCGAGACTGCCCTCGAGCACGAGCGTGCCGAATGGACCCCGCGTGGTCGGCACTCCGGCGAAGCGGTCGTCGGATGGCGTGGCGAACCGCTCCGCAGCGGCGGCCTGGTCGTCGGCGAGCACGTTGACGGTGAAGCGGCCGCTGCGACGGAGCGCGTCGCCCGTGCGCGAGCGTCGATTGATGCACACGAGCAGCATCGGCGGGTCGAGCGACAGCGAGCTGACTGCGCTGGCCGTCATCCCGTGGTCGCCCTCGTCGTCGCGGCTCGTGACCACCGTGACGCCCGTGGCGAATCGTCCGATGACGTCGCGGAACGCGTGGCTCGTGACCCGGGTCGTGGCGGCTTCCATGCGGACCCTCCCAGGCCGGAATGGTACCGTTCTTTTCGCTGGTAGGTAAGAGCTTCTGTCTAGCGGAAACGGATGGCGTGTATGTCGACCTCCGCGCTTGCCCAGGAGACCCGCCTCCTGACCGGGCAGACCTATCTCGAGTCCCTCCGCGACAGACGCGAGGTCTGGATTGACGGGGAGCGGGTGGCCGATGTGACCGCACATCCGGCGTTCCGCAACGCCGCGCGGTCCGTCGCACGGCTCTACGACGCCCTGCACGACCCCCCGCAGCGCGACATGCTCGTCGGCGTCGACCGGCAGGGGATCGTCACGCACCGCTTCTTCATGCCGAGCTACACGACGGAGGACCTGCTGGCCAGCCGTGATGCGTTGGCGGCATGGGCCCGGCTGTCGTACGGCTACATGGGACGGACGCCGGACTACAAGGCCGCCTTCATGGCCACGCTGGGGGCGGACCCTGAGTGGTACGCGCCCTTCGGCGACAGCGCCCGGCACTGGTACCGCACCTACGCCGAGCAGGGCCTGTTCCTCAACCACGTCCTGATCAACCCGCCCATCGACCGTGACAAGGCCGTCCATGAGGTCGAGGACGTCTACGTCCACGTCGTCGAGGAACGCGACGACGGCATGGTGGTCGAGGGCGCGAAGATGCTCGCGACCGGCTCGGCGCTGACCCATGCGACATTCGTCGCCCAGAACAGCGCGGCGCAGCTGGAGGAGGGGCGCGCCGAGGACTACGCCCTGGCGTTCATCGTGCCGATGGACGCCACGGGCATGAAGCTCGTCTCCCGCAACTCCTACGAGCGCGCCGCCGTGTCGGCCTGGGACGCTCCGCTGTCGAGCCGCTTCGACGAGAACGACGCCGTGGCCGTCTTCGACCGCGTGTTCGTGCCCTGGGAGGACGTCCTGGTGTACCGGGACGTGCGCAAGGCCACCGGGTTCTACGCACAGTCCGGCTTCATGCCCCGCTACACCCTGCAGTCCGGCACCCGCCTGGCGATCAAGTTGGAGTTTCTGTGCGGGCTTCTGGCTCGGGGCCTGGAGGCGAACGGCACCATCGGCTATCGCGGCGTGCAGGCCAAGCTCGGCGAGTTGATCGGATGGTGCAACCTGATCTGGGCGATCACGTCGGCCCTGTGTCATGACACGCAGGAGGGACCGGGCGACAGCATCGTGCCGGCACTGGAGTACGCCACGCTGATCCGGCTGTTCGGAACGCAGGCGTTCCCGAAGGCTCGCGACATCTTCACCGAGCTGCTCGGCGGTGCCCCACTGGTCACGCCATCGTCCAACCGGGACCTGCTCGACGACGACCTGCGGCCGACGATCGACCGCTTCTACCGCGGCTCGACGGGTGACGCGCACGACAGGGTCAAGCTGTTCAAGCTGATCTGGGACGCTGTCGGCAGCGAGTTCGGCGGACGCCACGCCTGGTACGAGGTCAACTACGCGGGCAACCAGGACCAGATGCGGCTTGACATCCTGAAGTTCGCCAGGATCCGCGGGCTCGCGGACCGGTTCGACGGCCTGGTCGAGGCGTGTCTGGCGGAGTACGACCTCGAGGGCTGGACCGACGACACCTGGGTGGACCCGGGAACGTGATGCAGACGGCCATCGACCGTCCCGCGTACCTGGTCGAGTCGGTCGACCGTGCACTGCGGGTGCTCCAACTGCTGCGCGAGCGGCAGGACCTGACCCTGACCACGGTGAGTCGGTCACTCGGGGTCGCTCCGTCGACCGCGCACCGGTTACTGTCCACGCTGGCGTATCGCGACTTCGTCCGACAGGACCCCGACACCAAGGTCTACACCGCGGGCCAGGCGCTGCTCACGATCGGGTTGGCCGCCGTCGGCAGCCTCGACGTGCGCCGTCTGGCGCGGCCCGAGCTCGAAGCGCTGGCGGCGGAGCTGGGTGAGACCGTCCACCTGGCGTGCCTCGATGGTGACAAGGTGCTGTTCCTCGACACCGTCGAGTCGCCACGGCCGGTGCGGGTGACGGACCGCACGGGCGTGACGCTGCCCGCGTACAGCGCGGCGTCGGGCAAGGTGCTGTTGGCCGAGCTCGCACCCGATGTCCTTCAAGGCCTGCTGCCGAAGGTCCTCCCCGCCGTCACCCACCGGACGTGCACGTCGCGCGACGAGCTCGACCGAGAGCTCGCGGAGATCCGCCGCACCGGCTTCGCAGTCAACCTGGGCGAGAGCGAACGCGGACTGTCCGCCGTCGCGGTCGCCGTCCCGTCATCCAGTGGACCAAGCGCCCTGGCGCTGACCGCGTCGGTGCCCTCGGAGCACATCAGCGCCGGCGAGATCGAGCGGATGGCGGCCGCAACCGGCGCCGCGGCGACACGCGTCGGCACCCGCCTGACGCATGGGTGACATGATCGAACTCAGGGGATGTGTACCGTCAGCCGTGCGCCGGGTCCGTGGGGCTTGTTCATCGCCCCAGTGGTGAGCCGTGCCTCGTCGGCCAGCCTCCCGGCAGGAATGGTGCCGAGCCGGTCGAGGATGTCGAGACAGATCAGGTCCGTTCGGTTCAGACCCAGGGCCTCGGCCACGGCGTCATCGACCGCGTCGGCCGCGTTCTGCATGGCCCGGTGATCCCCTCGAGCCCCGGCTAGGGTTCTCCGGTCCCACCCGCGACACTGGCTGGACACCGACCGCGTAGCCGGTGCCTGAGCCGAACTGCTGCGCCGACTCGGCCATGCGCACGATGGGGCGCAGGGTGGCGACTGGGGTGCCTGGTGTCCTGGTCACGACCGGATGTCCCATCGACCGGCTGAAGACCGCGGCGGTCTGGCGCCACGATCTGATCGGGTGGACGCACGGCGCCAGCCACGCTCGATGCAGGACGAGACGGTGTCGGGCCGACGGCGACCGACATCGCACGTCACGGGTGCCCGAACCGCTCGATCGGCGACCGCGTGGGTGTGTATCAATTCCTGATGCGCTACCCCTGAGGGGCGACCGATGAGTTTGGGCCGGCTGGTCGGTCTGAAGACACCGAGGCCCGCAGTCGAAGGGGCAGGAGCAGTGATGAGTACGGCATCTGATGTGCAGGGCTTTGATCGTGCGGCGGCGGTGACCCGGGCGCTGCTCGGGTGGGGTGTGGTGGTCGGGGTGTTCTACCTGGTCGTCGGCCTCGGGCAGGCGCTGGTGCGCGACGGCTTCGATCTGGCCCGTCACCAGCTGAGCCTGTTGACCCTGGGTGACTTCGGGTGGGTCCAGACCGCGAACCCCATCCTCAGCGGCCTGATGGTGCTCGCGACGGCGGTGGGGTTCGCGCGGGCATTGCGTGGCACCCGCACCGCCGGATGGGCGGCGGAGCTGCTGGGCGTCTTCGGGGTGTGCCTGATCGCGAGTGGGGTCTTCCCACCGGACCCGATGGCCGGGTTCCCCGACGCTGCGACCCCGACCGAGGCCACGGTCAGCGGGGTGCTGCATCTGGCGTTCGGCGCGATCGGGTTCCTGTGTCTGGCTGCCGCGGCGTTCGTGGTGGCAACATGGTTCGACCGACGGCAGGCACACGCGTTCGCCCGGACGTCGCGGATCGCAGGTGCGGTCGTGGCCCTCGGTTTCGTCGGTGGCGCGGCGCTGTCGACGCAGGTACTCGGTGTCGCGTGCCTGTGGGTCGCCGTGGTGGTGGGGTTCGCATGGTTGGCCGCCGCGTCGGTGCAGGTGTACCGCACGGTGCCACACCCCGATGCCCACCGCCGGACGCGGACCCCGCGTGCAGCTTGAGCGCCGCCTGGCGCTGCGATGTGGCGCCCGTCCGAATGACGCCCTTGCGCACGGCCATGGCGGGTGAGCGACAGCGCGGGCTGGCTGACCCGTCGCAGATGTGAGCACCAGGAGACTGACATGACGAGCGCAACGATCCGGGAGCACAGGGCGGGGCCACGCGAGTGGGTCGGTCTGGCGGTGTTGACGTTGGCGTGCCTGTTGTACGTGATGGACCTGACGGTGCTGCACCTGGCGGTGCCCACGCTGAGCGCGGAGCTGCAGCCGACGAGCGCGCAGTTGCTGTGGATCGTCGACATCTACGGTTACATGGTCGCGGCGTTCCTGATCACCATGGGCACGTTTGGTGACCGCATCGGCCGGCGTCGGTTGCTGCTGTTCGGCGCGGCCGGGTTCGGGGCCGTGTCGATCATGGCGGCGTATGCGGCGAGCGCGGAGCAGTTGATCGCCGCGCGGGCGTTGTTGGGGGTCGCCGGCGCGACGTTGGCGCCGTCGACGCTGTCGCTCATCTTCGCCATGTTCACCGATCCCCGGCAGCGTGCGACGGCCGTGGCGGTGTGGATCTCGGCGTTCTCCGCGGGCAGCGCCGTCGGGCCGGTGCTGGGCGGGGTGCTGCTGGAGCAGTTCTGGTGGGGGTCGGTGTTCCTGCTCGCTCTGCCGGTGATCGGCGCGCTGCTGGTGCTGGGACCCCTGGTGTTGCCCGAGTACCGCGATCCCGACGCAGGCCGACTGGATCTGGCCAGTGTCGGGTTGTCGTTGGTGGCGGTGCTGGCGGTGATCTTCGGCTGTAAGCAGATCGCCCAGGACGGCATCGGCATTCCCGCGGTCGCCGCGATCGTCGCCGGTGTGGCCGTGGGGGTGGTGTTCGCCCGCCGGCAGCTGACGCTGGCCGATCCGATGATCGACCTGCGGCTGTTTCGCGATCGGCGGTTCTCCGCGTCGCTGGCGGTCAACCTGATCAGCATCTTCATGGTCGTCGGCTACTTCCTGTACGTCGCGCAGTACCTGCAGCTGGTGATCGGGTTGTCACCGCTGCAGGCCGGGCTGTGGTCGGTGCCTTCCGCGGTCGGGTTCATCGTCGGCTCGCAGCTCGCGCCGTACATCGTCGCCCGCGTCGACCCGGGTCGGATCATCGTCGTCGGTCTCGTGTTGGCGGCCGTGGGCCTTGCGGCGTTGACGTTGGTGGGTGGGTCGGCGGATCTGGCGGTGCTGGTGGCCGCGTCGGTGGTGATCTCGCTCGGCCTGGCGCCGGTGCTGACGTTGACCACGGATCTGATCGTGGGGTCGGCGCCGCCGGAGCGTGCGGGCGCGGCGTCGGGGATCTCTGAGACCGCCGCCGAGCTGGGCGGCGCGCTGGGCTTGTCGATCCTGGGCAGCGTCGGCGTGGCGGTCTACCGCGCCGAGCTCGCCGGGACGCTGCCCGCAGCCGTGCCGGCCGAGGCCGCCGCGGTCGTGCGTGACACGCTCGGTGCCGCCGTGGCCGTCGCCGGGCAGCTGCCGGCCGGGTTGGAGGCCGTCGTGCTCGCCGCGGCCCGCGCAGCGTTCATCGCGGGCGTGCAGGTCACCGCTGCGATCGCCGCGGTGATCGCCGTCGCGGTCGCCGGCGTTGCAGCCGCGACGTTCCGCCAAAGCGCGGTCGTCGCGGTCTCGAGGGACGATCCGCCACCGCTCGCTGGTACGGACCCGACCGGAGACCTGGCGCCGTCGCCGGTACCCGCACGGTGCGGTGACCGTGAGGTGCGACAGTGACCCACCGGCGGTCGGACGCCGGACGTCGTGCAGCAGCCGGCGAACGGCCGCGACGTCGTCACGGGTCGTCACCCGCCCGGATCGGTGAGCAGGCGACCGCCTCGATCGCCGATGCGCTGCGAAAGGAGACGAGATGAGCGCGCTTCCCGAGGCAGTACGTGAGTTGCTGATCCGACCCAACCTCGCCCATGTCGCCACGCTCATGGGCGACGGCATGCCGCACGCGGTGCCGACGTGGGTGGGCGTGGAAGGCGAGCGGATCGTCTTCCTCACGGGACCGCGTTCCCAGAAGGCACGCAATCTAGACGGCGATCCGCGGCTGTCACTGTCGGTCACCGACTATGAACAGTCCGCCAGGATGGCGCATGTGCGTGGGCGCGTCGTCGACCGGTTGGACGGCGATGAGGCGTGGGCGATCATCGACCGGCTCGCGAACGAGTACACGGGCACCGACTATCCCCGTGGTCTCGACCGCATCGTGTTCGTGGTGGACGCCGAGCACGCCGTCGCCCACGACTACTCCTGATGCGGGCCGGGGGGAGTCGTGCCTGCGGGCAACGCGGCACGCGTCGGCGTCTTCCTCGCAACGTCCCCACCAACCTCTTCCACGCCAACCACAACATCCTCCGGCACCCAGGTGGGACGGCGCAGCCGTGGACACCAGACGGCGCGGGAGCGACAGTCGCCGTGCCGACACGCGTCACCGGTCGATGAGTGCTGGCGGGCGGTGCCGTCTACACGGGTACGAAGCAGCGAGGCACGTGAGGTGAACAGATGAGCAAGGTCATCGCAGGGATCACGACATCGGTCGACGGCTATGTCGTCGGGCCGGACGACGGGCCGGGCAAGGGGCTCGGTGAGGGCGGCGAGAAGCTGCACCACTGGGTGTTCGGCGGGCCCTGGACCTACGACAGTGAGCTGACCGGCGAGATGGGCGGCGAGGACAAGGCCTGGATGGACCAGGCCATGAAGGGACTTGGGGCCGTCGTCGCGGGCCGGTGGACCTACGAGGCGGCCGACCACTGGGGCGACGAGAACCCGTGGGGCCTGCCCTTCTTCATCGTCACCCACCGGCCGGAGGAGCAGCCCGAGGGCGATGCGTTCACCTTCGTCGACGGCGTGCCGGAGGCGATCGAGCGCGCGAAGGTCGCAGCGGGGGACGGACACGTCCACGTCATGGGTGGCGCCGACGTCATCCGCCAGGCGCTCGCTGCCGGGCTCGTCGACGAGCTGACCATCATCGTCGCGCCGGTCATTCTCGGAGGCGGCAAGCGGCTCTTCGACGGCTTCGCCCAAATGGTCGACCTGAAGCACCTCGGCGTGCGCCAGTCGCCATATGCGACCTTCATCGACTACAGGGTCGTGTGACCGATATCCGTGGCCGGCGTCAGCCGGCGCCGCCCTGCTACTCAACCCGGTCCTGCCGGCGACGTGGACCCGCCTCGAGGCCCTCGAATCGCTTCCGTCGTGCGCGTGTGGTCGTGCGCGCGCGTACCACGACTGCACCCGCATCACGTGCGAACAGTCACTGACGGCACCTCGGGCGTGGCGAAGACACGGTGACCGTCATGGCCCCGGGGCGCGACCTGCCGTTGCAGGCGCGGGAGGAGGGCGCCCGACGAAGGTCCTCCCCCGCCCTCGATGCGAGCCCAGCGGCACCCCCCGCCAGTCAACTACCTCGGGGGTTCCAGACCGTTCACGAGGTTCTACCGATGCGCCCGGCAGCCGACATCGTGCGAGCCGGGCTCGCATCAGGCCACTACACAGCGCACACACCCGACTCATCGTCCTGCTGATCTGGTGTGCCATCGCGCTCGCTGTCAGCGTTCACGCTCTCGTACGACGGGCCTGACGTCGACACTGACTCCCCGAGCACTGTGATCCGCGGGGTGCAGCAGACCTGGTAGCGAGCTTGCATCGGTCGTTCAGTCGTCGGCCCGTGCACGAGAATCGCGGCGGCGAACGCGACCCTGGACAACCCGC
>DATHVN010000087.1 GCA_035461305.1 Euzebyales bacterium
TGGCCGAGGCCACCAGCATCACCGGCGGCCACCATGCGGCACCCAGCAGGTAGCCGACCGCCGTCACCGCGAACCCGGCAGTCGCGAGGCCCGCGAGGACGACCGCCGGTAGCCGGCTGTCACCAAACAGCCACGAGTGCCCGGGATCGAACGGCATGTCCCGGGTCGCGTCGGTGAACGGCAGCGTCCACATCACCGCATGCACCGCCGCGTGTCCGAGCAGGAAGGCGGCCACCACGATCCGCATCTCAGCCTCCGACCCGCTCGTCGGGTGTCGGCTGCCCGCGGGCGTGCAGAAGCCGGACGAGCAGGTACGCGGGCAGCGCCGCCACCACCGGATTGCCCAGCGTGTACGGGCTCGCCGGCGTCAACACCGCCACGAACACCGCCGATGCGGCCACCCGGCCAGCCGCGCACGACCACCACGCAACGTCGCCACGCCCACCGTGGCCTCAAAGGCGATCAACGCCAGCACCCACGGAAGCGGACGCGGAGCGACCAGAGTCTCCCAGGCGCGGCGGTACAGCTCCACATAGGTGTCGTCGATGAACTCGACATGCAGCCGCGAGCGGCCGGCCATCACCATCGCACCGTTGACCGCCGCCATCGCCAGCATGAACCATCCCCAGCCGGCGGTCAGGAACCGCACGTGTCCGGGAACACCGGCTGCGGCACGGCGGCCGGCCGTCGGGGTGTCGGGCCGTGACAGCGCGTCATCGCGGTGCCTCCGTTGAGCGATGTGACGTACACATCCCACTGAAGCGGGACTTGGCGCGCTGTGGCAGGGACCAACGTCCGTCAGTCGAGTGACGGTCGACACACGACCGGGGTGAGTCGGCGTCTACATGACCAGCCGACCCGACGCTGGCCACGAGGAGTTCGCCATCATCACCGTCTGGGAGTCACTCGAGGCCATCCGCGCATGCGCGGCGACGACCCGGCCCGGCGGTGTTCTACCCGGACGCCGACCGCTATCTCAACGACCGCGAATGGACCGTCACGCGCTACGACGTCTACGGCAGCCATCCGGCCAGCGCGGCCGAGGAGGCAGACACATGAGGCGATGAGTGACGACAGGGGCTGACCGGCAACCAACGCGGACGCCTCGGCCATCGGTCTGCGCTCAGTCATCCGTCGGGCGCGCCTGCGTCCAGCACCCGTCGGTATGCAGCCGCACGAGGCTCGCCGACGACGGCTCGGACGATCACCTCATCCAACACGGCCTCGTATGCAGCAAGGCGTTGCCGGAGATCCCGTATCGTCTCGGCGTGGACCGCGGCGTCGATCGCGTCATGCGCCGCTCGGCCGAAATGCGCCGCGTACGCGGGCACCGATCCGTAGTGTGCCGCCTCACTCCGCAACTGCTGGAGACCCGCCGCACCGAGCGCCGTGAAGACGTACCCGGCCAGCGGCGGCGCCGCGCGACCCGCCGACCGCGCCCCCCATCGGACGTGTTCGCGCGCCGCCGATGCGCTGCCGATGGTCGGCCAGTCCAGTAGAACGCCATCGGCGAGCTCGCCGGCCAGACGACACATCCTCGGACCCAATGCACCGACGACCACGGCCGCCGACGTTGCGCCGCGGAGGGCAGCCACCGCGGCGCGGACCCGGGCCAACCCACCCCGCTGCGCGCCCGCACCGACACCGACCACCAGCCGGTCGATGGGCAGGCCCACGAGTGCGATCCGCGCGATGATCTCATTGGCCGGGACACGGTCGACGGGCAGCAGCCCAACGCCGAGACGGATCGAAGTGGTCGCCTCCGCCGCCACCCGCAGCGCACCCAGCCCATCGCCATCAGGCATGTCATTCGTCCAGAACGTCCGGTAGCCGGCCGCCTCGGTCGCCCCGGCGAGCTCACCGATCACCGCTGCAGACAACGTGCTCGCGACGCCGAACCCGCGCACGCTGCGTGGTCCGGCTGCCTCGTCGTCGTTCTCGGTGTTCATGCACATCCCCGGAGCGCGAGTCCGGCGTCTTCGGCGCGCACGGGCATGAGGATCGCCGCAATGACGTCGTGACGCCATGCACGCGATCCACGCCGGTCAGGCCAACGGAGTGACTCGGGCCCAGGCGCCCGCCGGAGGCGCACTACGCGTGCGTGATGTGATCGGCGATGGTCGACACCTGCTCGGGCGCCGCGGCGGCCTCGGCGACGAAGCGTGCGATGACATCGGGGATGACCGCTCGGGACTGAGCTGCGATCCCAGTGGCCTGCCTTGCTTCGTCGAGGGAGCTAAGACTCCGACTTCAGCACAGCGACAGCTGCGGTCGCCGTCGCCGCCAACACCAGGAGGTCTCCGACATGCGCCCCGTGGCCACCGGGACCCACCAGCTGCGGTCCCCGCATCGGCCACTGCGCGACGAGCAGAACAAGGGCCATGCTCAACATGTAGGCCACAGCGACAGCACGCACCACGGTCGTCGTCGCAGCGCCGCGCGACCGCAGCATGCCAGTCCCCCTTGGCATCGCCGACAGTCGACGGGTTCGACGCTTCGGTCTCCGGACCCACCAGCCGACGCCGGCGCGACACGCCTTCAGCTCGGCGCGCGCGGCAGCGAGCGAACGCTTGGCAACTGCGACGTCTGCCTTCCCGGCGCGTCGGAGCATGCGTGCAAGGCGCGTGGCACGGAGGCGTTGGCGTGCGAGCACGACGGCACCTGTTGCGGCCTCGAGTGCGGTGTAATCGGCTACGAGCTCATCGGTACTGGTCACGTGCGCCCCCCTGGCCGTCGTCGGTGACGTCGCTGGGCGTAGCCCCTACGAACGCCGGATGTGGTTGATGTCGACGGTCATGTCATGGCGGTTCCGTACCCGGCACGCGACATCGATCACTTGGCCATTGGGGCGGGCTTGGAGCAGACGAACTGCGACGGCGCCCATCCGCGTGATCGCCTCAATGCTGTGCGTCACCGGTGTCACACGTTCGCAGGTAGGCGGCGGGACGTCGCATTGGTCCCGACCCGGTACCCAGCGCGGAGTGGCAGGCGGGCATGACGGCGGGGCGCCCGAGTACGCTGCTCCTGACCCGCGCGATCAGGCCGTGACGGAAGGAGTGGTGAGCTCAATGCTGACCATGTCCGGTCCAAGCCACCTCCCGGCTGGTTCGTTCGCCATGTCGCGAACCCTCTGCTGCGGCGCGTGATCCCGAGCCGCGTGGGCCGCTTGGTGCCGGGGATCGCGGTCCTGCGGTACCGCGGCCGACGCACCGGCGCGTCCTACTCAGTCCCCGTCGGGATCTACGACCACGAGGATGCCCAGGTCGTGTTCACGGATTCGGCGTGGGCGGTGAACTTCCGCGAGGGCGGACCCGTTGAGATCGTCCGTCGCGGTCGGGCCACGATGGCGCACGGCGTCCTTGTCACCGATCCCGGCTACGTCGGACCGGCGATCCGCGGCGCGCTGGACGCCGGTACCTCGACCAACATGCTTGGGCTGGCGATCGACCGTGGGCACCGTCCGACGGACGCGGAGTTGGCGGCGGTGCGTAGCGCGGTCGTGATCCGCCCGCAGGCGCCGAGCGACGAGTGACGGGCGCCACACCGCGCACGTGACGCCGCATGCAACCCAGGTGAATCTCGGCCTGTGCCGTCCGGCACCGTGTGGCCCCCTGGTGGCGGACGCCTGGCGACCGCGACCAGGCCGGCGCATCGACTACATCATGCTCCGCTGCGGCGACTAGGGCACCGCCCTCAACATCACCGCCTGCGACCTCGCGATGGCCGAGCCCGTCAACGGCGTCTGGGCCAGCGACCACGCCGGGGTCGTCGCCGACCTGGCACCCCATCCGATCAGACGACAGACGAGGACCGGCCATGCGACACGGCGAGCGTCGGATCGCTGCGGGCCATGCCGCGGCGGTCACCGCGCTATGGCGTGCCGGCGCGTCACCGGATCACCGCCCGCGCCAGCAGGGCTGCGGTTGCGGCTACGACGGGGGCGAGGAGAATCACCCGGTTGACATCGACCGCCGGCACCCATGACACCTTGCCGTCGCGGACCACGAAGGCGCCGGCCGGCCGCGCATCCAGCCCGAACCCTGTGCCATAGCCTCTCCCCTTGTCCTCGGTCGACTCGCCGCCGCCCGCGCCTCCACGCACACGTGCGGCGGGGATCACGGTGACCCCGTCCAACTCGTAGGGATCAGCGAACACCTGCTTGACGGTCATGACGTCCCTGGCCTGGCTGATCACGTCCTTGACGTCCATGATGCTGGCGCTCCTTGCTCGACTTCCGGGCTGTCATGCAGTAGGCCACGCGGACAGTAGGCGGTCGACACGGTGTAGGGTTCACGCGGACATGTCCATCGGTGGGCGACAGGAGCATCACATGGTGAGGCGAGTGGTTGTGCTGGCGGTTCTTGCGGTCATGGCGCTCATGCTGAGCGTCACACCGGCTGCCGCCGACCCACCCGAATGCAACTGGGGACAGCTCACCGCCAGCTCGATCGCCGGCGGCTTCCCTCAAGGGCCACACTCCAGCGATCCGAGCGGTGACGGACACGGCCCCGGGACTGCTGATGAGCCGCGGGCGGGCCTTGCGAACGTCGTCGAGCGGGGCGGTCTTCACGCCACCTGTGAGCTGATCGAGTCTCTTCTCTGACTGATCCAAGGACCCCGGGGACCACTGCATCGTCATGTCCCCAGGGGCTCGCGGTCCACCGATTCCTCTCCAGGGCGTTGAGCGAAGTCCGTCACGCGCAGCAGCCCCCGGCGCGTCGGGTCACCGTCACCCGGATGCGGACGACGGCTCGGCGTAGATGACGACGTTCTCGCGGTACGTCCCCGCGTCCCGGTCGAATTCGCCCCCGCATGTGATCAGCACGAGCTGGGACGGCCCGGTGCGGGAGAACAGTGTGTCGGCAGGCAGGCTCGCCTTGTCGTAGGTGCGGCGGGCGACGACATCGAAGCGCTGCGCGTGGCCTGCGCTGTCGGTGACCTTGATGCGCGCTCCGACGTCGAGGCGGCGCACGTCGAAGAACGCGCCGCGGCCCTGCTCACGGGAGTCGACGTGGCCGGCGATCACAGCGGCACCGGGTTCGCCGGGCGCGGGACCGTGGCGGTACCAGCCGACGTCGCCGACGTCCTCGGGCACCTCCATCTCGCCGTCCTCGACCCCGACGGCGACGATCGGCGAAGCGAGGTCGAGCGCGGGGATGCGCAGCCGTTCGGGGATCGCGGGCGGTGCCTGGCCGAGGTCGCCGATGCGCGCGGAGCGGGTGACCGGAGGCGGCTCAGCCGCGACGATGATGCCGTCAGGGGCGGGGACGTCGCCCCGACGCCGTATGGCGCCGTCCTCCCGTGCCGCAGCGGAGCTTGCACCCGCATCTTCGGTGACCGGCTGCGGCGATGCCGTGACCTCTGCCACAGGCAGCGCCCCCGCATCGTGCGGTGGCGTCATCAATGCCCAGACAATGGGAGTGCTGGTGGCCAGCACGAGGCCGACCACCAGCACCCACCGAGCGAGTCGCTCAGGACCGCGCACGGGCGTAGACCAACCGGCCACCCGCGGCCACGGCGCTGGCCGCGGCGGCGGCGCTCAACGCGACCAGCCACGTCGGCATGGCGTCATCGGCCATGCCGCCGGTGCCGGCGGGCACGTCGGACGGGTTCGAGTGCAGTCCGGAGATGGTCTGCACCAGCAGGTCCAGGTTGTCGTCATCGACCGAGCCGATGGCGTACACGATGTGGTTGACGCCCTCCTCGAGGGTCAGGTCGGTGGGGCCGAGCACCGCGTCGGTGGTGCCCTCAGGGGCCACGGCGACCTCATAGGTGCCGGCCGGGACCTCGGTGACCGCCTCGTCGGCGTTCGCGAGGCCGGACACGATGGCCGATCCGTCCGCGAGGATGTCGACCGCGGGTGCGGCCGCGGTGTGGCGGACCGTCACGCGGGCGTCACCTGCGCCGATCTTGCTGGTGTCGTTGGCGAACGCCGAGAGCGTCGGCTCGCCGTCCGCGTTGAGGTGCGCGACGAGCGACGCGTTGGCGCCCGCCTCCACCGCCGCCGAGCCGGAGATCGCCGGGTCGGACTCGGGGTCCTCGTCCGCGGGGCGGATCTCCACGTCGTAGTCGCCTGCGGGCAGTTCGAGTGGATCGGTGATCGTGCCCGGCTCGAAGTCCTCGAGGGTCAGGTCGCCGTTGACGTAGACGTCGACGGTCAGCTCGGGCACGCCGTGGACGACCGTCACGGTCCCCGCGTCGGACTGCGCGCTGGCAGGACCCGCGAAGGCCGCGACGAGCAGCGCGGCGGCGGACAGGGTGGTCAAGGCGCGGCGCCGGGACGTACCCCGGCGTCGGCGACCAGCGGTGCGGATGTTCATTGGTTGCTCCTACTCAGAAGGTTGGTCTCGCGCCCGGTCAGGCGCGGGCCGTGGCGGCAGTCCACTAGCGGGGACGTCCACCTGCTGTCGTGTCGTACAAGGTCTGTCTAATGTTTGGCCAACTTAGGTCCTTACTGAGCGGCTGTCAACCGTCTGTGGAGATTTTGCCCAAGCTTTGTATAGTGTTGCCATGGATGCTGGGTATCTGCGGATCGGCGAGTTCAGCCAGCGCGTCGGGGTGAGCCCTGAACGACTCCGCGCGTGGGAGAGGCGCTACCGGCTGCTGTCACCCGACCGCTCAACGGGTGGGTTCCGGCTGTACTCGGACGCCGACGTCCTCCGCGTCGAGCGGATGCTCGCGCACCTCGAGCGCGGCGCGTCCGCGGCCGAGGCGGCCCGGCTGGCATGGGAGCCGCCTGTCGTCGCCGAGCCGAGGGCAGCGGAGCCGGTGCGCCTGGATCGCGAGGTCGGCCGCCTGCGCGAGCGTCTGGAGAGGTTCGACGACGCCGGAGCGCACGTGGTCCTCGACGAGCTGCTGGCGACGTTCGCGCTCGAGACCGTCCTGCGCGATGCCATCCTCCCGTACCTGGTCGAGCTTGGCGAGCGCTGGCGGTCCGGCGAGGTGACCGTGGGACAGGAGCACTTCGCCTCCAACCTGCTGCGCGCGCGGCTGCTGAGCCTGGCGCAGGGCTGGGGGCAGGGCGCGGGGCCTCGGGTCGTGCTCGCGGCACCTCCCGGCGAGCAACACGACCTCGGGCTGATCGTCTGCGGCCTGGTCCTGTCGCGTCAGGGGCTGCGGGTCGTCTTCCTGGGAGCGGACAGCCCGATCGACACGCTGATCACCACGGTGCGCACCGTCCGGCCCGCCCTCGTCCTGCTCTCGACGGTCAATCCCGCCGCGTTGGATGCCGTGCGTGATGCCCTGCGCGAGTTGAGCGCACAGGTGCCCCTCTATCTGGGGGCCGGCGGCGCATCACGGGAGCTCGCTGACGACCTCGGCGCAACCTGCGTCGACGGCGATCCCGTGAGCGTCGCCATCAAGCTCGCCCACTCTGAGGCCGTCGCGAACGCGTAGCAGCAGGTCGTCGTCCTCCCACAACCTCTGCCACCAGGGTTTGCCAGGCGCATGACCTCCTCACGGTCATCGTTCGCAACAGGTTGTGGTTGCATCCGCGTTCGGCACCGGGACCCCTCGGATCACGGTTCAGTCGCCGGAATTTCATGGTGTCGGTTGAACCGGGTGACGTACGAGCGCGTAGTCGTAGTCAAGGACAGGGAAGGGGATGCCATGCGTGCTATCGGCAGGTGGGCCGGGATAACCCCTGTAGTGGTCCGGCTCATCATCGGTGCGATGATGTTCGTCCACGGGCTGGAGAAGTTGACCGGTGGTCCCGCTGGCTTCGGGCAGTTTCTTGGCAGTCTCGGGCTGCCGGCACCGTTGGCGCTGGCTTGGGCAGTGACGCTGCTCGAGCTGGTCGGTGGAGCCATGCTCATCGTGGGCCTTCTGACTCGTCTGGTCGCCGGCCTGATGGTCGTCGAGCTGGTCGGCGCCATCCTGCTTGTCACCGGTAGCGTCGGCCTCATCGGGGCCGAAGGGGTGGGCTACGAACGTGACTTGGCGTACATCGCGGGGTTGTTGGTCATGGTCCTTCTAGGACCAGGCAAGCCATCGATCGACCATGCGGCAGGGTTCGAAGAAGCGACCCCCACGTTGGCCAGTGATGCCCGCGCGGAGCGTGCCCGTACGCCTGCTTGAGCCGGAAGGATCGCGCGACAGGCGACGATCTGTCGAGGGGGCAGCCTGATCGTCCTGCGCACGGCCCAACCGGCCGGCCCACGATCTCGACGAGGCCCACGCCGACCTCCGTCGTGGACTCGGGTGGGTTCGTCGCCGACCCGCTTCGGTGATCGAACGGTTCCTCGATGACCATCAGACGGTCCCGACCATCGCCACGGTTCGACAGGAGGTACTCGATGGTCATGAGGCGGCTGGGCTCCTTGGCGTTGTAGGCGTCGTAGTCGCCGTCCCTCGTCGCCTGATGCGTGCTCAGGCGATCATGCGGTCGGCCAGCGTTGCGCTCCGTGCAGGACTTGCAGGATGATCACGGCAGTCGCCTCGATGCGGTATACGACGACGTAGGGGGTACCGACAACCACGAGGTCGCGTGTGTCGGCGACCCGTCCGGGACGTGCCATCGCGGGATGATCGGCGAGCCGACCGACCGCAGCGAAGATCCTATCGCCCATGTCGAGGGCCGCCCATGGATCGCGGTCGGCGATCCACTCAAGCTGTGCGGTGAGGTTCTTCTCGGCGTCGGGGAGCCACTCGATCCTCACGCGGTCCGACCCGCTGCGCGCCGTTCCAACTCCGCGCGCTGCTGACGCCAGCTCGACACGACGTCGTCGTGGGGCACTCGATTGACCGACGGGTCGGTGGCCTGGCCGAGGGCCTGCTCGATCTCTCTGCGGAACCAGGCATCGTGTTCCTGCGCGTCACGCCACCGCCGCGTCGCTTCGCGCATCAGTACGCGCAGCAGTTGCGCGGCCGTGCGGTCCTGCGCGGCCGCGACATCTGCGAACGCCGCTTTGAGTTCGTCGTCCACGCGGAACGTGAAGGTGCTGTCGGCCATGCGTGCGGTCCTGTGCCGATGTGTTCGTCGTGATGTACACCGTAACAGAGTCTCGAGATCGAACCGCAAGGCCCCCACCGAGTGCGAACGCTGCCGAGGCTCGCGTCAACGCTGCGGCGATGCGCCGCGGCGCGACTCCGAGGGGATCACCGCAGCACACGCGCGCTGGGCCGGCACACAGCATCGCCGTGTTCGGCTCCCGGTCGTGTCCGTAGCCAATCCGTCAGCAGGTCGTCGATCTCCTCGTCCGGCGCCTCGGGGTGACGACCCCAACGTCGCGATGCTGACCTCGGTATCGTCGGCGGCGTGAAGCGCCAGGAGAAGGCCGATCGCATCGGCGTGCTGCTCGACGAGCTCTACCAGAAGCCGCCGATCCCGCTCGACCACCGGGACCCGTACACGTTGCTGGTCGCGGTGACGTTGTCGGCCCAGACCACTGACGCGAAGGTCAACGCAGTCACGCCCGCGCTGTTCGCCGCGGCCGACACCCCGGAGAAGATGGCGGCGCTCGGCCCCGACCGGATCCGCGAGCTCATCCGCGCCGTCGGGCTCGCGCCGACCAAGGCGCGGAACCTGGCCCTCGCCGCCGCCCAGATCGTCGAGGCCGGCGGTGAGGTGCTCCCGGACTGGGACTTCCTCGAGTCGCTCGCCGGGGTCGGGCACAAGACCGCCAGCGTGGTGATGGCCCAGGCGTTCGGCGAGCCGGCATTCCCGGTGGACACCCACATCCACCGGCTCGCCGGGCGCTGGGGCCTGTCGAGAGCGGCCACCGTCGAGCAGACCGAGCGCGACCTCAAAACGGTCTTCCCGATCGACACCTGGGCGCGACGCCACCTGCAGATCATCTACTTCGGGCGCGAGTTCTGCCCGGCCCGGCACCACGATCTCAGCATCTGCCCGATCTGCAATTGGGCGGCGACGAAGAGGCGCATCCGCGAGGAGGCGATGCGCTGATCCGGCCGGCGACGTCACGCGCGGGCGCGACCTCGTTGCTGAGCTCCGCAGCGGGCGCGAGCCAGTGCTCCAGCTCGACTGCGGTCGGGGCAGGTCGTAGACGTGGTAGTGAGTTCGGCCAGGGTCGGGTGGTGCGGGTACGATGCGCGTGGGCGGCGCCGGTGGCAGCGCGATGGCCGCAGTTCTCCGGCGCCGTTTCAGCGTGAAAGGCGGACGGGTATCGATACGGGGTGGTTGCGTCGGAGGGGAGGGTTGATGCCACGCCTTGGCGCGAAGATCAGTTGTGCAGAACCGCGGCCGGCTCGTGCGCCGGCAGTGCTCGTGCTCCGCGACGAGCCCGCCGAAGCAAGTAGGGCGCGGCACTGGGCGGCGGACCAGCTCCTGGCTGCGGGCCTCGACGAGCTGCGGGACGACGTCGAGCTGGTGGTCGGTGAACTGGTCGCCAACGCGTTGCGGCACGCCGGCTTGCCGGCCGAGGTCGTGCTGTGTATCGCCACGCCGCGGGTCAGAGTGGAGGTTCGCGATCGCAACCGCCTCTCGCCGGTTCGTGCGCGCCACCACGCCGAGTCCATGACCGGCCGGGGCGTGCGGCTCGTCGAGGCCGTCGCTCTCACCTGGGGGGTCGACAGACGCGAGGGCGGCAAGACCGTGTGGGCCGAGTTCGAAGACGGTTCGCCGGCGAACGGGCCGGAGCTCTTCGAGCAGGAGATCGAAGCCCAGCTCGAGAGATGGGCGCCGGACGATGAGTCGTCCCTGCTCGCTGCGGGCGCCGAAGAGCGGTTCACCGTGCGTCTGGGTGACGTGCCGACCGAGTTGTTGTTGGCCGCCAAGTCGCACGTTGACGATCTCGTCCTCGAGTTCACCCTGGCTGCGGCTGGGGCGCGGACCGGGCTAACCGCTGATGTCCCCCGCCACCTCGCCGGTCTACTGGAAGCGGTGGTCGACCGCTTCGCCGAGCCCCGTGAGTTGATCAAGCGTCAGGCGCTCGCAGCCGCCAACGACGGCAAGGATCACGTCGCGCTCGAGATGACCTTGCCGGCCGCGACGGCCGATGCCGGCGAGGAGTATCTGCAGGCGCTGGACGAGGTGGACGCCTACTGCCGCGCAGCGCGCCTGTTGACGCTGGAGACGCAGCCGCGGCACCGGGTGTTTCGCCGCTGGTACGTTGAGGAGCTGGTCGGCGAGCTGCGCCGCGCCGCTGCCGGGACACCACCGGTTGAACCGCAGACGTTCGAACAGCGGCTGCTCGTCGAGATCGACGCCGTGGCGGAAGCCGAGCGCACCGCCGAGCGCAGCGCCAGACTCAACGCCCTGGTCGTTGCGCTCGCAGGGGCGGTCACGCCGGAGCGGGTGGCCGCTCACGCTCTCAACGAAGGCGTGGCGGCGATGGGAGCGTCGGGCGGTGGACTGCTGCTCACCACCGGCCGCTCAACGGTGGAAGTGCCCGGCACTGTTGGCTACGACGAGTCGGTCGTGGCCGGACTGCGGGCGGAGACGCCCGATGCGGACCTGCCCGCAGCGCACGCGGCCCGCATTGAACAGCCCGTGTGGTTGGAGTCCCGCCGCGAGCGCGACGAGCAGTTCCCCGCGCTCGCGGGTCTCGAGCCCCGCACCGTTGCGATGTGTGCCGTGCCGCTCGTTGTGGGCGAGAAGTGCCTGGGGGCGTTGCGTTTCAGCTTTTCCCGGGCGCGGCTGTTCGACGACGACGAGCGCGCCTTCGCGCTGAACTTGGCCGCCCAGACGGCCCAGGCGCTGGACCGGGCACTCCTGCACCACCAGCAGGCCGAGACCGCACACAAGCTGCAACGCACCCTTCTGCCGCCCGACCTTCCTGCCGTCCCCGGCGTCGACCTCGCAAGCCATTACGATCCAGCCGAGGCCGTCGACATCGGCGGTGACTTCTACGACCTGATCGGCGCGCACTCGGAATGGACGGTGCTCATCGGTGACGTCCGCGGCAAAGGTGTCGAAGCGGCGGCCCTGGCCGCAATGGCACGCCACACCGTCCGTAGCGGAGCACTCATCGGCCTCGACCCTAGCGAGACGCTTGAACTGCTCAACGTCGCGTTCATGAGCGAGCAGCTGCCCGAGAGCTTCTGTACGGCAGTGTGCGGACGCCTGTCGCTCGGCGACGGCTATGCGACCCTGACCGTGGCCAGCGGCGGTCACCCCGAGCCGCTGATCTTGCGCGCGGACGGCACCGTGGAACCCATCCCCTGCCACGGCATGCTCGTCGGCGCGTTCCCCGGCACCAGCTACGAAACCGCGACGACGGTGCTGCAGCCCGGCGACCTGGTGTTCTTCTACACCGACGGGATCACTGAAGCGCGTCGTGATGATGAATTCTTCGGCCGCCAGCGCATCCAACAACAGCTCGCCGCCACCGTGGGCGCCACAGCCGAAACGGTCATCCGGCGGCTGCACACGGCCGTAGAAGCGTTCCAGACCCGCCAGCGCGACGACATGGCCATGCTGACCCTTCGGCTGCTATGAGCTCGCGCACCGCCCCGGCGACACCGCGAGGCAACTGGTCCGTGGCGTTCGGTGGCCTGGCATTGGCACTGCCCGCAGCCCGAGCCCGCGACCGTAGCGCCAACCACCCCGCCTGAGATCGTCGACCCCGCAACACCGCCCTGCGTCGCGCACCCGAGCGCCATCCCACGCCGAACGTGCGGGCGGCGTCGTGGCGTGGCGATGATGCGGTCTTCGTCGGGGTCGCTGGCGCCTTCGGTGACCGGTCCTCCCCGATGGTTCCCACCACGGACGTTGCCAGCGCGGCTGCACGTCGGCTGGCCGGCGCGGACCGACGCCCTGTCGCCGCATCCCGGCATCAGGTGGTCTTCCTTGCCTCGTTGGTGCCACGTAGTGGCCTGCTGTCACGCGGCACCCCCATTCCCGATACGCTCGAGCGATGGGTCCCGCGCCCCGCTACGAACAGCTGCCACGGCGGGCCCAGTTCCACCTGGATGCGGGACGCTCCGAGCTGACGTACACCCCTACACGACCGCGACTTGGCGTACGACGCGATCGTCCGGCGACGTGCGATACCTGAAGGCCTTTTTTGGCGCCCACCCGACGCTGGCAGCGGAACGCGGCCGCTGCGCCTGGTTGTACGAGCGGGGTGCGCCCGTACCGGAGCCAGTCGACTACGGAAGCGATGGGCAGGCCGAGTGGCCGACTGGGATGTCGCGCGCCGCGACCTGTACCGACTGCTGTACGACCTCGATTCGTAATCGGCTCCAACGTCACGCCACTTTCTGCAAGACTGGCAGGCAAGTGAGACGCGCGGCAGGTAGCCGAGCCATCAGGGGTTACCCGCTGGCTTCGACGAGGCGTTCGCCAAGACCCGGGGTGGAGTGACGCGCACCGTGATCCGGCCCGCCGTCGGGCAGGATGGCGGCATGTGGGCGGACGGCGGAGCGGTGGTCAGCGGTTGCGCCGCCAGATGGTCCAGGTCAAGACCGACGCGACGACACCCAGGCCAGATAGGGCACCAGCAGCCAGAACGCCGCCATCGTCGCCACGATGGCGATCCACAGCAGCGCGATCTCAGCCACCGCCCACCTCCGGCTGAGTCCATCAAACCTGGTTGATGTATCGAACCTGGTTGATGTATCCTCGGGGCCATGGTGGTCCCAGGTGACGTCACGGCCGCACCGGCGTTCGTCGGGCTGGTCGCCCACCGGCTGCGTTGGAGGCTGCTCACCGCACTCGCCGACAGCGACTACCGGGTCCGCGAGCTGGTGACGCTGGTCGACCAGCCGCAGAACCTGGTGTCCTACCACCTGCGGCAGCTGCGCGACGGCGGGCTGGTCACCTCCACACGCAGCAGTCACGACGGGCGTGACAGCTACTACCACCTTGATCTGAACCGCTGCGCGGAGGCGCTGGCCGACACCGGCGCCGCCCTGCATCCGGCGCTGCGCGGCAAGGCCGCACCAGCGGTCCCCCCGGTCGGCCAGTCGCCCCGGCGTAGCGCGGTACTGTTCGTGTGCGCGGGCAACAGCGCCCGCTCACCGATCGCCGAGGCCCTGCTTCGCCACCACACCGCCGGCCGCGTGCACGTGACGAGCGCCGGCAGCCGACCCAAGCCGCGCCTGCACCCCAACACCGTGCGGGTACTGCGCGAGGCGTTCGACATCGACATCTCCGGCCAGCGTCCCCGGCATCTCGACGCGGTGGCCGAGCGCCGGTTCGACCATGTGATCACCCTGTGCGACAAGGCCCGCGAAGCCTGCCCCGAGTTTGGTCACCAGCCGCGGCGGGTCCACTGGAGCATCCCCGACCCGGCCACCGCCGGCGACACCGACCAGGCCAGCTACCCCACCTTCCAGCGCACCGCCGCCGAGGTCGACACCCGCATCCGACACCTGCTGCCCGTCCTCGCCACCAATCACCGCACGGAGGTTCAATCGTGACCGCGCCCGACCAGTACGCCAGCGTCCGCTACGTCGTCGACGACGTGGAAGCGGCCATCGACTTCTACACCACCCACCTCGACTTCAGGCTCGCCACCGACGCCGGACCCGCCTTCGCCGACGTCGTACGCGGCCCGCTGCGGCTGCTGCTGTCCGGACCCGCCAGCTCCGGCGCCCGCGCCACGCCCGACGATGCCGCCACCGCGGGCCGCAACCGCATCAACCTCGTCGTCGACGATCTGGATGCCGAGATCGCCCGGCACCGCGACGCCGGCCTGTCCTTCCGCAGCGACGTGGTCGCTGGCCCCGGTGGGCGCCAAATCCTGCTCGCCGACCCCGCCGGCAACCTGATCGAACTGTTCCAACCCGCCCACCGGTAGGACGCACCCACACCGGCCACACCCTGACCGCTGCCGACCACGGCGATCACCCTCCGTTGGGGGGCGTACCTGGGCCGTGGATGGGCAGAACTCGCGAGGAGACCGATCGAAGTCGACTGCGGGCTGCCCGGCGTCGACCTCGACCTGCCCGCTCAGGTAGCGGTAACAGCCGGAGAGGGGTCTCTTGTGAGGTTGACGGGTGCGCGGGCGAGTCTTGTCGAGCAACTGTTGACCAGTTCGATCGGCTGGACGGTGGCTCTCGCATATGGCGGTGGCGCATGGGGAGCCGGAGGCCGGAAAGACCGCGGTCGTGCAGGCCCTGTATGAGACGGTCGCGACCCGTGCGGCGGCGAGGGCGGCGCCCGAGCCGCTGGTGTGGCCAGCGACCCTGGCGCCGCCCGATGTGAACGACCGGCGGGACGCAAGGCCGTAGAGCCGGTGACCGTGGATCCCCTCGGGGTGTTGCCGTTCGCGTGGTGGGGGCGCCGTTGCCTGACCGACGTGAACGGCGAGCCTGTCACCCTCGAGGCAACCTCGCTGCTGGTTGAGCAGTGGCGCATCCCGGGCGCGTAGAACAGCGTGCTCGCGGCACCGCAGACGGCGGTAGGCCAGCAGAGCGCCGATGGTGAGGATGCCGGTGCGGCCGTGCCCGGCGTGCGGGGGAGATCGGGAGTCGATCGGACCAGAGACTTGGCATGCGTTACTTGACTACACTGCACCGCACCTCCCGACAGAAGGGTGCGTCATGCCACGGTTCATGATGATGTACAAGGGCGACGCGACGGATGCAGCCGACATGATGGAAGGAGAACGACAGGCCGTCATGGCTGCGTGGGGGGAGTGGATGGAGAAGGTGGGGTCCGCGCTCGTCGATGTCGGTGCGCCGCTGCAGGCAGGTACCTCCATCGTTGACGACGGATCCGTGGGCACGCCGACGCCGCTGAGCGGCTACTCGATCGTGGAGGCCGACGATCTCGGCGAGGCACAACGGCTGGCTGACGGCCATCCCTATCTCAGTGAGGGCAAGGGCGACTACGCGATCGACCTGTACGAGCTGCTACCTGTACCGATGTAGATGCGCCGTGCCTCTCGCCGGGGTCCTCCGCGACGATGAGCCGCAGCGGGCGTCCCTGCAACGCGGGCCGGCGGGTGCCGCGAGGTAGTCCGCAGACCCGAAGCGCCACGGGTGCGCATCGAACCGGTGGACCACCAGCTGACCGATGCGCGGGCCCGGCCAGTCGAAGTCGCCGTCATACACAAGCCGTCCGCGTCTGTGAGGCGGCGCTGGAGCGTCTGCGCGGCCGCGGACGGCTGCCGCTCGACCCAGACGGGCGGCGCACCTCCGGTGCCGAGACGCCGGGACGCCGCCGCGTCGATGGCGGGGTGCTCACACGCCGAAAACGGTGGTCCCCGCAACGTCCGCCCAGCATGGTGGATGGCGGGTCAGCTGCGACAGGTGCAGGCAGACCGGCTCGCCGGCGTCTGCGTGGACGCGCAACGTGCGGCAATGGCTTGGTCAGGTCGACCTCGCGGGCTACGGCCCGGAGCGCGGCCGGCACGACGGCGACGCCGTCAGGCCGCCGGTACGCATCCGGCCCGGTCGTGATGATGGCCGCGTCGAAAGGATCCTCGCCCCGTTGGTCGCGCAGCCGTGTGAGACGGCGGGTGTCGTCGTCGTTCGCCGTCCGTGCGAGCTTGATCTCCAGCGCCACGACACGTCCGTCGTCCCGCTCGATGCTGAGATCCACTTCCCGTTTCCCGCTGTAGGTGCGCAGGTGTCTGACCGCGCCTCCGCCACCTGCGCGAACACACGCGCCGACTGAGTCACGAGCGATTCGAACAGCGCGCCGAGGAGGGTGCCGTCGCGAGGTAGTCGCGGACCGGGCTCGCGTCCTTCAAGCAGTGCATCGACGCCGACACCGAGCAGCCTGGCTGCCAGTGCCGGATCGATGAGGTGATGCGTTGGCGGTGAGGACAACCGTGACAGTGGCATGCGTGCCGGTGACCATGCGTCGACCCGACCGAGGACCTACAGACGTTCCAGGACCTCGACGTAGGGACCTGTCGTCGTCGTGGCCGGCCGGTCGCCGACGTCACTGGTCGCATCGCGAACGAGGCCGTCGTCGCGGTTGCCGCCGCGTAGGCGGTCAGCCATCGGCGTAACGTGTCGGGTCGCCGCACCCTTAGGCCGGACTCTTCGACGTCGTGTTGGGCCGTTCCAGCGGTCGCCGCCGACGGGGCGCGCGACGACCGGTGCCGGGTCAGGACGCGTTGACCAGCTCGATCAGATGCCCGTCGGGGTCGGCGACGTAGGCGGTGCGCTGGCCCCACGGCCGGTCGCGCGGCGGGCTCACCCCGTCGGCGCCAGCCGCGACCAGCTCAGAGTAAGCGGCGTCGACGTCGACGACCTTGAAGCCCAGCTCGAAGCCGGGTGCGTCCGGGGGCGCCGGGTGCAGCGCGCCGACCCCGAGCGTCGTGGCCATGGCCTCGCGCTCGTACAGCGACACCCGGGTTGCCCCGGTCGAGAACTGCGCGTAGGGACCCGACCGGTGACCCAGGGGTAGCCCCAGAACGTCGGCGTAGAAGCGCACCGACCGGTCGAGGTCGGCCACGATCAGGACGATGTAGTCGGGTGCCGACAGCAGCACGTCCAGCAGCCTACGCGCCTTCGCCTGGGCCGGCGGGCGTGCTGCGGAAGCGTGCGCGTCGATGATGAGGCTGCCGCTCGCTGGGCACAACCTGTTCAGGCTGGCGCCGTGGATCGGGACGGCGGTGTCCGACGCGGTCGTATCCGTCGAGGTCAATCTCAACGGCGTCGGCGCGATTGTCGTCGAAGGTGCCGATGCCGGCGGCGGCCGGGATGACGTCGATTCGACCCGCGGCTGCGTCGAAGCTGCACACCTCCCTCCAGCCGATGAAGGCCTGGTCGTCGACACCGATCTGCGCGCGGTGTCGTTGGTGCCAGAGGTGACGTGCGCTGCGTCGAGGGTGCGCAGTGCGTCGGCGAGGCGCTCGGCGTTGAGAACGCTTGCCTTGGCAGGATGTCAAGGTCGACGGATTGTCTCGGGATGGCCTTGCAGGACGGCAGTGATCTGGCCGATCACGATGAACTCGACGTCGTCGACCAGAGTCTCGAGGAGGCGCAACGGGTCGAAGGTCGCGAAGGACGGCTGCACCGTGCCGTGCTCGTACCGCGACAGCGTCGCGTGAGATGTTTGCGCCTGCGCATACTCGCGTCCACCTCGCGCAACGCGCACCCGGGGCGCCGCACATGTCAGGCATCATTGCGCCATGGATCAGCGAAGGTTGGCGATGACGATGTCACACCCCCTGTCTCGCGTCCGCGCCATCCCGCTCCCGCCCATGGCGGCGCCAGATCGGGCGACGATATGGCGTGGCGATGTCGCCACGTTCGACGATGCGGGCCTGACCACGTCACGGAATCCGCGGGCGGGCGAGTGATGGGAGCGGCTAAGGGGTCCGCGCCCGACCAGCCGCTTCTGGCCGCGAAGGTCAGGCCACCGTGGACCCGCCCGACAGCGGTGAACCGGCCGCGCCTCCTCGCGCGGCTGAGCGACGCGGCCGTGCCGCTGACGATCGTCGTCGCGCCGGCTGGGTGGGGCAAGACCACACTGCTTGCGCAGTGGGCGACAAACGCAGCCACGGAGCCTGTCGCATGGCTGACGCTGGACGAGGCCGACAACGATCCCGTGCGGTTCTGGATCTACCTCGTCACCGCGCTGCAGGACGACGATCCGCACCTCGCGGTGTCGGCGCTGACAGCGTTGCGGGTACCGGGCCTCGACCCTCTCGACGTCGCCGTGCCCACTCTGATCAACGACCTCACGGCCGCTGGAGGACACCGTGTCCTCGTGCTCGACGACTACCATCTGGTCACCGACCGCAGGATCCACGAGGCGGTCGAGTTCTTCCTGACGTACCTGCCGTCCGGCCTGCGGGTTGTCATCGCCGCGCGCTTCGATCCGCAGTTGCCGATCGCACGGCTGCGTGCGCGCGGCCAGTTGGTCGAGATACGTCAGGTCGACCTCGCCTTCACGCCGCCCGAGGCGGCCGGACTCGTCACCGACGTTGCGGAGGACGCACTCGACCCGCCACACATCAGTGGGCTCGTCGAGCGAACCGAGGGATGGGCTGCCGGCCTGCATCTGGCGGCTCTGACACTGCGCGGAACGGCCGATCCCGCCGGGCGGGCCGAGGTGATCAGGGGTGACGACCGCCACGTCATGGACTATCTCGGTCATGAGGTGCTCGCGGCCCTGCCGGACGATCAACGTCGGTTCGTCCTCCGCAGCTCCGTGTTGGACCGGCTGTGCGGCGCGCTGTGCGACGTGGCGCTGGAACGTGACGGGTCCGGCCGCGTGCTCGCCGCGCTCGAACGGGCGGGGCTGTTCCTCGTCGCGCTCGACGAGCAGCGCGAGTGGTACCGGTATCACCGCCTGTTCCGTGACGCGATGCGCCGCGAGCTGACCCGCACCGAGGCCGACGACGAGCGGGCGATCCTCGAGCGAGCCGCCGGCTGGTGGCAGGACCACGGCGACGTCGAGGCCGCCGTGCGCCATCTGCTCGCGGCCGGGCGGCAGGGGCGCGCCGCTGAGCTGCTCGCCGCCTCGGACGACGAGTTCCTCAACAGCGGGGAAGCCGGGACGTACCTCCAGCTCGCCGACGAGCTCGATGACGCGCTCGTCCACGGCGACCCACGCCTGGCGATCGCGATGGCCGCGGCCGCCGGTTTCTCGGGCCGGATCGATCGGGTCGCCGGACTGCTGGACGTCGCCGAGGCGAGCCTGACCGCCGACGACCGTCCGCCGCACGGATGGTCGAGCGCACGCGCCGCCATCGCGACGCTGCGCGCGACGTTTGGGCGGCCCGCCGAGCTGGCCGATGCCGTCGATGGCGCTCGGATCGCCGTGGACCTCGAGGTCGATCCCGACCTGGACGGGTACGTGATCTCGCGCCTGGCGCTGGGAGTGGTGCTCGCGGGCCTCGATCAACACCATGAGGCCTCGGTGCTGCTCGACGAGGCGTGGCGGCGCGCTGGGGTGGACCTACCGGTCTTCACCCGTCTGCTGGTCGCAGGTGCCCTGGCGACGAGCCTCGTGGCGATCGGTCGCCGCGATGACGCGCGGATGGTCATCGACGCGTCGTCGCCGGCCGCCGACCACCTCGAAGCCGCCGTGGGGCGGGCGGCCGGCGGCGCGGTCGCGATGCTGCGCGCCGCCGCCGGACGGCTGGCCCACCAGGCCGGCGACGTCGAGACCGCCCGCAGTCTCCTCGAGCACGCGACCGACATGGCCAGGGCCGCCGCGCACCCGTCGCTGACGGCCGGCATCCTGGTCACGCTGGCGGACGCGCGACTCGCCGTCGGGGACCGTTCGGGCGCGCGTGCGGCGCTGGCCGAGGCGCGCGAGATCGCCGACAACGACACGGTCTTTCCCGCGACGCTGCGGCGCGTCGAGGTCGCCGAGCAGCGCTTGGGCCGTGGTGCCGTCCGGGCGGCGCGTCGCGGCGGCGCGCTGGTGGAGGAACTGACCGACCGCGAGCTGTCGGTGCTGCGCGCGCTGCAGGGTCCGCTGTCACAGCGCGAGATCGGTCGGGAGCTGTTCCTGTCGGTCAACACGGTGAAGGGCTACACCCGGAGCCTGTACCGCAAGCTCGGTGTCGCCGCTCGAGCCGATGCCCTCCGGCGGGGACGCGAGCTCGGCCTGATCTGATCGGTGGCGCCCGGGGCGCCGCGTCCGGTCGCGTTGCGAGCGGCCGTGCCGGACCACCCCGGGTGGTTTCCGGGTCGGGGTGGTCACGGATCTGTCGTCGTCGCGGATCCTGCAGGCACAACGTCGTCGGGACCGTGATGCAACGACAGTGCCGCATCGAGATCGCCGGTCGCCTCCCCGCCGGCCTCGGGGAGGAGCTGGAGCGCCGCTTCGGACCGATGGACGTCCACGCAGGCGCCCGGACGACCGCGCTGACCGGCCCACCCCTCGACCAGGCCGGCCTCCGGGCGCTGCTCGGTCTGCTGTGGGACGCGGGTGTCGAGGTCAGCGCGGTCCGCACCGCCGGTGCCCCGCCTGACCACGTCGTCCGTCACCCCGTGGCGGATGCACCCCCGGAAGGTGCATCGCCACGTCGATCGACGTGACACGACACCCCGCGCGCGGACCCGCGCGCGAGGTCGATACGAAGGAGGAGCACGCCATGTCCGCCACCGACGTCATCCGCGCACCGGCGCAGCCGGCCGATCCGCAGACCCCCGCACGAGGGCAACGCTGGTCGTGGCCATGGCTGCTGCTCGGCGCGCTGCTGCTGCCGTTCACCATCTTCCAGACCGTGATCCCGGTCGCCGCATGGCTGGCGCCGATCTTCCTGCTCCGGTTCGCGCGCACGCAACGCGCCCGTGTCGCGATTCCGGTCATCGCGCTGGTCGGATACGCGGCGACCCTCATCTCGTTGCGCGGGTTCTTCCTGCGCCCTCCGGAGGTGTTCCTGTTCGCGCTCGGCGGCACCCTGATCGCCTTGCCGTACGCGGCCGACATGATGGCCGCGCGGCGCTCGCGGGGGCTGGCGCGCACCATGGTGTTCCCCGCGGTCGACACGGCCTACGCGTTCCTGGTCACGCTCGATCAGGGCAGCGTGTTCGGCAGCTGGGGCGCCACCGGCTACACACAGGTGACCAACCTCGCCCTGTCGCAGAGCCTGTCGGTCGTCGGGGTGTGGGGGCTGGGCTTCGTCATCATGTGGACGGCCGCGGTCGTCAACGAGCTGTGGGAGCGCCGATTCGACCTGCGTGCGGCCCGCGCAGTCGTCGGTCCGTTCGCCGTCGTGCTGCTGGCCGTGTCGGTCTTCGGCGGCGCTCGCCTCGCGTTCTCCGCACCGCCCGACTCGTCGGTGCAGGTCGCCGCGCTCGCGCCGGATCGTGCACTGAACGCTGCACGCGATGCCAGCGGGGTCGGCCCGGGCCCGCGCACGGCGACGCAACGCGCCCGCGCGACGGCGGAGCACCTCAGCCCGGTCATCGACGATCTGTTCGCCCGCACCCGCGCGGCGGCGGGCAGCGGCGCGAAGATCGTTGCGTGGTCCGAGGCCGCAGGGTACGTGTTCAAGGAGGACGAACAGGCGTTCCTCGACCGGGCGTCGGCGGTCGCCCGGGAAGAACGGATCTACCTGGAGTTGGGGACCGTCTTCATCCTGCCGACGACCGACGGGCCGACCAACGAGAACCGCTCGATCCTGATCGGTCCCGACGGTGACGTGCTGTGGGACTACGACAAGTCCACGACGGTGCCCGGCGACGGCAACGCGCTGGGATCCGGCGTGCTGCCGATCGTCGACACGCCGTACGGGCGGCTGTCGGTCGCGATCTGCTTCGACGCGGACTTCCCGTGGCTCGTTCGTCAGGCCGGCCGCGCCGATGTCGACATCCTCATGGTGCCGTCCAGCGACATCGGGCCGACCGAGGCCGCGGTCCACGACGACATGGCGGTCGCGCGCGCGATCGAGAACGGCGTGTCGATCCTGCGGCCGACCCGCCTGGGCACGTCAATGGCGGTCGACCCGCTGGGCCGCACCCTGGCGTCGGCCGACTACTTCGTCGGCGACGACCAGACGATGCTCGCGACCATCCCCACCGAGGGCCGGCGCACGCCCTACGCCCTCCTCGGCGACGGCGCAGCGTGGGCGTCGGTGCTCGCCGTCGTCATCGGCGGCGGCATGCTGGGGCTGTCAGCCCAGCGCCGGCGGGCGCGGCGGCGGATGGCCCGTGGGTGACGTGATCGCCGAGCGCCGTCGCTGCGGCGCTCAGGGTCACGGCGCACGGTAGCCGGACGCGTCCTCACGAAGCCGGGTGACGCGGTCGTCGAGCGCGTTGGCAGGACTCGGCGAGCGCGCATCACCTCGCCAGAGGTGC
>DATHVN010000088.1 GCA_035461305.1 Euzebyales bacterium
CTGGGTGATACCGGCACGGCGGGTCGTGCGCGGTACCAGGAGATGGTTGACAGATCCGACCCAGGAGATGAGCGACAGTCGCCTTGAGGCGCGGTAGCGGGTCACCGGGGTGAGGCGCGCACTGGCCGCCCCGGAAGAGCGTCTGGCACGAGTTCGCCGTCACGCACCACGAAGGTCCCGCCGACGATCACGTGGGCGACGCCAGACGACGGGCGCGTGGAGGCGACGTACGTCGCCTGGTCGGTCACACGCGCCTCTTCGAACACGACGAGATCGGCGTCCGTGCCGGTCTGTACGCGACCCTTGCGGCGCATTGCGGGGACCGCGCGCTGGAGCACCTCTGCAGGAAGCAAGGTCGCGCGTCGGACGGCCTCCATGAGCGGCGCGCCCTCCTGCCGCCACAGCCGTAGGGCGCGCCCGAACGTGCCCGCAGTGCGCGGGTGGGTGACCGCTTCCGGCGGCAAGGGCCAGGCAGTGACGTCCATGCCCGCTGTGTCGGTCCACAAAGGCGGCATTGCGTCGCTTGCGACGATCGTGTCGGGAAACGCGAGGGACCGCCGCAGCAGCGCGGCGTCGCTGGGCTGGGTCTCGTCAAGGAACTCTGCGATGACGAGACCGCCGGGGTCAGTCGCCCGCAGCTCGCGGAGTCGGGCCTCGTCGGCGATGCGCTCGCCCGTGCGGAGATACGTAATCGAGGTCGTGCTTCCGAAGCGCTCACGCAACCGCTCCGGCCCGAGGAACGCAGCACCGATCGCCGTCGATCCCGACCCGTAGGGATACGCCTCGGTCGTGACGCGGGCGCCTTCCGCCTGGCAGCGGCCGACCAGCGCGAGCACTCGATCGATGTGCCGGCCCGACGTCGAGTTGATGTGGCAGTAGTGCATGTGCGCGCCGGTCGTGCCCGCGGCACGGACGACTTCTTCCGCGCCGTCGACCAACGTCTCCGGAGCCAACTCGACGATGTCACGCGAGTGCGTGAACGTCGGCACCCCGGCGGCGGCCGCCAGTTCCGCGACGGCGAGATACTCGGCCGGATCGACCCCGGGTGTGTAGCCGATGAGCACGCCGACACCCACGGCGCCGGCGGCGAGGTCGGTCGAGACCTGGTCGAGGATCCGCCCCACCTGTGCCGCCGAGGCAGCCTGTTGCCATTCGGTGCCGACCAACCCGCCGAAGATCGCCGCAGCACCCCCGTCCAGTGGCCCGTCCGCGACCACGTGCATGCGCGCCGCCGCCCATGACGCCGAGAAGCCGTAGTTGATCGGGGAACCACGCTTCGCTTCTCTCGCGTACGCGATCTCCACCGGCGCGCGGCCGGCTTCGAGGTCGAGCGCGGTGGTGACCCCGTCGCACGCCTGGAGCCGCCGTCCCGGCAACGTCTGAGCGTGGCTGTGGAGGTCGACGAAGCCAGGGGCGACGACGAGCCCGCCGACGTCGACGGTCGTTCGGCCGTCGAGACGGTCCCCGACCGCCGTGACCGAGTCACCGTCGATCCCCACGTCGCACACGCGATCGAACCCGGTCTCCGGATCGACGACCCGACCACCGGCCAGCACCACCTCGTGCGACACGAGCCAACCTCCTCGACCGCACCCCGCGGCCTGGCCCACGAACCTACGACGTCCGCCCGGCGCGGGGCGCATCACGGACCGTCCCGAACGTGCTGGTCGCGGGCAGGCAACTGATCGGTCGCGCTTCCTGACACGCACCGATGAGTCTGCGAACGGCATTCGGTCACAAGTGGCACCAAGTGGTGCGGCGAGAGCCGACGACTACCTCAACGAGGAGGAGACGGAGTGAACACACCGCCCATCGTTTCGCCCGAGGAGTGGCAGACCGCCTGGGAGAACTTGCTCGTCAAGGAGAAGGAGCTGACCCGCGCCCGCGACGCCCTGGCCGCCGAGCGCCGGCGCATGCCCTGGATGGCAGTCGAGAAGGACTACCGCTTCGAGGGCCCCGACGGGCCCGCGAGCCTGCTCGACCTGTTCGAGGGCCGGCGCCAGCTGGTCGTCTATCGCGCCTTCTACGCGCCGGATGTCACCACGTACCCACAGGCGGGTGGCGCGTACCCGGAGCGGGCCTGCGTGGGTTGCTCGTTCCTCGCAGACCAGGTTGCGCACCCTGCCCACCTGAACGCCCGGGACACGACGCTTGCGTTCGTCTCGCGCGCCCCCCAGGCCGAGATCCAAGGCCTGAAGGAGCGAATGGGCTGGCAGAACATCCCTTGGTACACGATCACCGACGACTTCGACGCCGACTTCGGCGTGGACGAGTGGCACGGCACGAATGCCTTCATCCGTGACGGCGAGGAGATCTTCCGCACCTACCTCGTCAACAGCCGCGGCGATGAGGCGATGGGGAGCACCTGGGCGTACCTCGACATCACCGCCCTCGGCCGCCAGGAGGAGTGGGAGGACTCGCCGGAGGGCTACCCGCAGACCGCGCCGTACGGGTGGTGGAACTACCACGACGCCTA
>DATHVN010000089.1 GCA_035461305.1 Euzebyales bacterium
TGCTCCTGGCGGAACAACCGGCACACGAGAGGTGCGTCCACCCCGGTCCTCTCGTACTAGGGGCAGCTCCTGTCAAATCACCTGCGCGCGCAGCGGATAGGGACCGAACTGTCTCACGACGTTCTGAACCCAGCTCGCGTACCGCTTTAACGGGCGAACAGCCCGACCCTTGGGACCTGCTCCAGCCCCAGGATGCGATGAGCCGACATCGAGGTGCCAAACCCTGCCGTCGATATGGACTCTTGGGCAGGATCAGCCTGTTATCCCCGGGGTACCTTTTATCCGTTGAGCGACGGCGATTCCACACTCCACCGTCGGATCACTAAGCCCGTCTTTCGACCCTGCTTGACATGTCTGTCTCGCAGTCAAGCTCCCTTGTGCCTTTACACTCAACGACCGATTGCCGACCGGTCTGAGGGAACCTTTGGGCGCCTCCGTTACCTTTTGGGAGGCAACCGCCCCAGTTAAACTGCCCGCCAGGCACTGTCCCTGGTCCGGATCACGGACCGAGGTTAGGAACTCAGCACGTCAAGGGTGGTATTCCAAGGTTGGCTCCACCGACACTGGCGTGCCGGCTTCACTGCCTCCCACCTATCCTGCACGTGACGTACCAAGCTCCAATACCAAGCTACAGTAAAGGTCCCGGGGTCTTTCCGTCCTGCTGCGCGTAGCGAGCATCTTTACTCGCAATGCAATTTCGCCGAGTCTCTGGTTGAGACAGTGCCCAAGTCGTTACGCCATTCGTGCAGGTCGGAACTTACCCGACAAGGAATTTCGCTACCTTAGGACCGTTATAGTTACGGCCGCCGTTTACTGGCGCTTGGCTTCGAAGCTTCGACTTGCGTCTGACCTCTCCGCTTAACGTTCCAGCACCGGGCAGGCGTCAGAGCGTATACATCCACTTACGTGTTCGCACGCTCCTGTGTTTTTGGTAAACAGTCGCTTGGGCCTGGTCACTGCGGCCCCGACCAGCTTTCCCACGCAAGGTGGGTAACCGGCAGGGGCGCCCCTTATCCCGAAGTTACGGGGCCAATTTGCCGAGTTCCTTAACCAGAGTTCTCTCGATCGCCTCGGTATGCTCTACCTGACCACCTGTGTCGGTTTGGGGTACGGGCACCCTCACAACTCCCTAGACGCTTTTCTTGGGAGCATGGCATCAATGGCTTCCACATAGTGTCGACATCACGTCTCAGCCTGTGTGTGGTCCGGATTTCCCTGGCCCACGGCCTACACGCTTGTCCCGGGTCAACCAACGCCCGGGTCCACCTAGCCTTCTCCGTCACGCCATCGGTGACCTAGTGGCCTGCGGGTCCCACATCCGTAGATGTGGTTAGCAACAGACGTTCGGTATAGACGCGGTGAAGGTGGTACCGGAATATCAACCGGTTGTCCATCGGCTACGCCTTTCGGCCTCGCCTTAGGTCCCGACTTACCCTGGGCGGATGAACCTTCCCCAGGAACCCTTGGTCAATCGGCGGGGGAGTTCCTCCCTCCCCTTTCGCTACTCATGCCTACATTCTCACTCGACACGCATCCACCACTGGGTTACCCCGCAGCTTCACTCGCGTGTCGACGCTCCCCTACCACCCCAACCTGCTTTCGCATTGATGGTTGAGATCCGCAGCTTCGGTGCCTGGCTTAGCCCCGTTACATTATCGGCGCAAGAACACTTGACCAGTGAGCTATTACGCACTCTTTCAAGGATGGCTGCTTCTAAGCCAACCTCCTGGTTGTCTCTGCGTTCTCACATCCTTTGCCACTTAGCCAGAACTTAGGGACCTTAGCTGGCGGTCTGGGTTGTTTCCCTCTCGACTACGGAGCTTATCCCCCGCAGTCTCACTGCCGTGCTCTCACTTGCCGGTATTCGGAGTTTGCCTGAGTTCGGTAAGCTTTTAGGCCCCCTAGCCCAAACAGTGCTCTACCCCCGGCAAGAAACACACGACGCTGCACCTAGATGCATTTCGGGGAGAACCAGCTATCACCAAGTTTGATTGGCCTTTCACCCCTATCCACAGGTCATCCGAGCAGTTTTCAACCTACAACGGTTCGGGCCTCCACGAGGTCTTACCCTCGCTTCACCCTGCCCATGGATAGATCACTTGGTTTCGGGTCTAGCGCCGCCGACTACAATCGCCCTATTCAGACTCGCTTTCGCTTCGGCTTCCCCACACGGGTTAACCTTGCCAGCGACGGCTAACTCGTAGGCTCATTCTTCAAAAGGCACGCCGTCACACCAACAAGTTGGCGCTCCGACGGTTTGTAAGCACACGGTTTCAGGTTCTCTTTCACTCCCCTCCCGGGGTACTTTTCACCGTTCCCTCACGGTACTTGTCCGCTATCGGTCACCGAGGAGTGTTTAGCCTTACGAGGTGGTCCTCGCAGATTCGAACGGGATTTCACGGGCCCCGCCCTACTCGGGATACATCGAAGAAGATCCGTCATGCTTCACGTACCGGGCTCTTACCGTCTCTGGCCAGGTTTTCCACCCTGTTCCGCTACACGCGAATTTTGTAACTTCTCGGAAGTTCGGCAGAACCCCCAACGACGTCCCACAACCCCACACACGCAACGCCTGCCGGCTTGACACGCGCATGGTTTAGGCTCTACCCCTTTCGCTCACCACTACTCAGGGCATCACTATTGTTTTCTCTTCCACCGGGTACTGAGATGTTTCAGTTCCCCGGGTTCCCTGAACCTGCCCTATATATTCAGACAGGCCTGACTGGGCATGACCCCAGCCGGGTTTCCCCATTCGGACATCCCTGGATCTATGGATGGTTAGCTCCTCCCCAGGGCTTATCGCAGCTTCCCACGTCCTTCATCGGCTCTCGGTGCCAAGGCATCCACCGTGTGCTCTTTCATACTTGCCGTACAAGATGCTCGCGCTCGCTATCCAATTCTCAAAGAACCACACCACCCCCACCACACCAACCAAACATCCTCACAGACATCCAGCGGTATGCGGCTACAGGGTGCGCATGCTGAAAACGACGGTGTCGCTCTCAGAGCTGCACAGGGCACGACAGACCACACAACACCAAACACGCCCCACGTCACACCACACCCAAAAGCGTGGCTCCCGCAAGACGGCCGGCACCATGTGCTGACCAACCAGTGGTTCACAGAACACACCCACACACCACCAACACGAACGGTCGATGCGTGGCAGGTGCACTCCAGAAAGGAGGTGATCCAGCCGCACCTTCCGGTACGGCTACCTTGTTACGACTTCGTCCCAATCGCCGATCCCACCTTCGACGGCTCCCTCCCAAAAGGGTTAGGCCACCGGCTTCGGGTGTTACCGACTTTCATGACGTGACGGGCGGTGTGTACAAGGCCCGGGAACGTATTCACCGTGGCGTTGCTGATCCACGATTACTAGCGACTCCGGCTTCACGCAGTCGAGTTGCAGACTACGATCCGAACTGAGACCGGCTTTGTGGGATTCGCTCCCCCTCGCGGGTTCGCAGCCCTCTGTACCGGCCATTGTAGCATGTGTGCAGCCCTGGACGTAAGGGGCATGATGACTTGACGTCATCCCCACCTTCCTCCGGTTTGACACCGGCAGTCTCTCATGAGTCCCCGACACTACTCGCTGGCAACATAAGACAGGGGTTGCGCTCGTTGCGGGACTTAACCCAACACCTCACGGCACGAGCTGACGACAACCATGCACCACCTGTATACGGCCCCGAAGGACACCATATCTCTATGGCTTTTCCGTATATTTCAAGCCTTGGTAAGGTTCTTCGCGTTGCTTCGAATTAAGCCACATGCTCCGCCGCTTGTGCGGGCCCCCGTCAATTCCTTTGAGTTTTAACCTTGCGGTCGTAATCCCCAGGCGGGGTGCTTAATGCGTTAGCTACGGCACGGAGGGAGTGGATAACCCCCCACACCTAGCACCCATCGTTTACGGCGTGGACTACCAGGGTATCTAATCCTGTTTGCTCCCCACGCTTTCGCTCCTCAGCGTCAGTACAGGCCCAGAAGGCCGCCTTCGCCACCGGTGTTCCTCCTGATATCTGCGCATTTCACCGCTACACCAGGAATTCCACCTTCCCCTACCTGCCTCAAGCCCATCAGTATCGGATGCAATTTCAAGGTTGAGCCTTGAGATTTCACATCCGACTTGTTGGGCCGCCTACGAGCTCTTTACGCCCAATAATTCCGGACAACGCTAGGCCCCTACGTATTACCGCGGCTGCTGGCACGTAGTTGGCCGGGCCTTCTTCTGGAGGTACCGTCACTCTCGCTTCTTCCCTCCTGAAAGTGGTTTACAATCCGAAGACCTTCTTCCCACACGCGGCGTCGCTGCTTCAGGCTTTCGCCCATTGAGCAAGATTCCCCACTGCTGCCTCCCGTAGGAGTCTGGGCCGTGTCTCAGTCCCAGTGTGGCTGTTCGCGCTCTCACGCCAGCTACCCGTCGTTGCCTTGGTGAGCCGTTACCTCACCAACAAGCTGATAGGCCGCGAGGCCATCTCGGAGCGGCTGACCATTTGCTGGAGGTCCCATGCGGGACGACCAGATCATCCGGCATTAGCCACAGTTTCCCGTGGTTATTCCGGTCTCCGAGGTAGGTTCCTCACGTGTTACTCACCCGTTCGCCGGTCTCCCCAGACAGCAAGCTGCCTGGTTCTCCCTCGACTTGCATGTGTTAGGCGCGCCGCCAGCGTTCGTCCTGAGCCAGGATCAAACTCTCCATTGGAGATCTCAACGAGGCCGGCGAACCGGCCTGCCGAAGATCCGTGGATGAAGAGTCCGTACCCGATCCCAGTGAATGCTTAGCTAAGCAATCCGGAACCAGTTCAAACAACCGTCCTCTTTCATGGAGCGGCGCCGCGTGACGCGTCGCCACCGGTCAATCCCAAGGACGGGGTGCATGTGCACTGGCTTTTGACACACTGTGCAGTTTTCAAGGAGCGGGATCGCGCTCCGTCCGAATTCCGCGGCTCTCGGTGAGGCTTCGGCTGTCGGACTCGTTCGCGGGGAGCCGTTACCGGCTCGTCTTGCGACGTGCCAAACCTCGCGGTCCCCGTGGGGGTGTCGGAGGCTCGAACGTTTCGTTGAGCAGCGGATCCACCGTGCTCCATCGCTCGGCAAACCCTAGCGACCGATCCCTCGGGCCGCAACCTGCGGAACGAGTTGCTCAGACACAGGGTCTGCCGACCCCGAACAGCCAGTCTGTCCGGACATACCAATCTATCATCCGACTGAGGGGCAGTCAACTGTTGGGGCTGGGGGTAGGCGTCGTGCTCCCTGCCCGTAGCCTGGCGAAGCGGCGCTTGCCAACTTGGAGCACGGCGCCGTCGAGGTGTTGGAGGTCATACTCGGCGGTAGCGTCGGTCAGTACCTCGCCGTCGAGGCGCACGGCGCCCTGCGCGACCATCCGGCGCGCCTCGGAGCCGCTGGAGACCAGCGCCGCGATCTGCAGCAGGGAGGGCAGGAACCAGCGGTCACCGTCGAGCACGACGGTGGGGATGTCGTCGGGGATCCCGCGATCCCGGAACTGCACGTCGAACCGTTCTTCGGCCGCACGCGCGGCATCGGCCGAGTGGTAGAGCGTCACCAGCTCACGTGCGAGCCGGCGCTTGGCGTCTCGTGGGTTCAGGCTGCCGTCCGCCAGCCGCGCGGCGATGTCGTCGACCTCGTCGGGCGGGACGTCAGTGACCAGCCGGAGGTACTTGACGATGAGCTCGTCGCGCAGACGCATCGCCTTGCCGTACATGTCGTGGGGCTCGTCGGTGATGCCGATGACGTTGCCCAGCGACTTCGACATCTTCGCCGACCCGTCGAGCCCCTCGATCAGCGGCATGGTGAGCACGCACTGGGGCTCCTGGCCGGCGGCCTGCTGCAGGCCGCGCCCGGCCATCAGGTTGAAGGTCTGGTCGGTCCCGCCGAGCTCGACATCCGCACGCACGGCGACCGAGTCGCGGCCCTGCAGCAGCGGGTAGAGGAACTCGCTGATCGCGATCGGCGTCTGCGCGACGTAGCGCTGGGCGAAGTCCGCCCGCTCGAGCATGCGCGCCACCGTCATCTGGCTCGTCAGCATGAGGACGTCGTTCAGCGTCATGCCGGCGAGCCAGTCCCGGTTGTCGGTGATCTCCAGCGGCGACTCTTCGAGAACCAGCCGGACCTGCTCGAGGTAGGTCTCGGCGTTGGCCGTCACCTCGTCGGGGCTCAACCTGGGACGCGTGGCCGACTTGCCCGACGGGTCCCCGACCTGCGCGGTGAAGCCGCCGATGATCAGCACGGCGGTGTGTCCGAACCGCTGGAACTCGGCCAGCTTGCGGAACACGACCGAGTGGCCGATGTGCAGGTCGGTGCTCGTCGGATCGATGCCCAGCTTCACCCGCAACGGTGGACGCTCCCCCGCCGCGACCTGCCGGAGCTTGCGCTCGAACTCGTCGTAAGGCTGGATGTCGGCCACACCGTGGGTCAGGACCTTCAGCTGTTCTGCTACGTCACTCATCGCCGTAGGGTATACGGCCCGGTGCCGGTAGGATTCGTCGATGCCCACCCACGTCGCGCTGCTCCGCGGGATCAACGTCGGCGGCCGCAGCAGGGTCGCCATGGCCGATCTACGCGCGGTCGTCACCGAGCTCGGTCATGCGGACGTGGCGACCTACATCGCCAGCGGCAACGTCGTGTTCACCAGCGATCGCGACGACACGGCAGCCCTGGCCGACGAGCTCGAGCGGGCGATCGCGGACCGGCTCGACGTGGCGCCGCCCGTCGTGGTCCTCACCCGGGCGAAGCTCGCGGAAGTCGTGGCCGCCAACCCGTACCCCGACGCCACCGACGACCGTCACGTCCACGCCGTGTTCCACCGCGAGGCGGTCAGGCCGGACGCCGCAGCGGTCGGGGAGGCCGAGCGGCGTGCGCGGGAGGAGGGCAGCCGTGACAGCGCGACCGTCGTCGGACCCACCGTGTACCTGCACACCCCCGACGGCATGGGACGCAGCCGGCTCGCCGAGCTGCTCGACCGCGGGGACGCGATCGCGGCCGGCACGGCGCGGAACTGGCGCACGGTGACGCGCCTGCTCGGGATGCTCGACGGCTGACCGGGGGCATGCGACCCACCGTCGTCCTGACGCTCGACCGCTCTGCCGGGCGCACCACCACCCACACTCCGACCCACGCACACCCGACGACCCACGCACACCCGACACCGGACGCCACCGCTACGGTCGCGGCGCGCGGGGGCTGCGCCGGTAGGCCGACACCCAGCGCGAACCGGCGAGGTGGAACCGCCACGGGACGTCAGCCGCGACGGAGACGCCGACCCGTGGCCCGGCCGCGATCTCGGGGCGCTCGCCGTCGTCGTGGAAGACGATCGGCCCGTCGGCACAGACGTCGCGTCCACTGTGGGCGCCGGTCAGGTCGAAGGCCTCGCACAGCTTGGCCGGACCGCGCAGGAGCTCCCGGTCGGGCGCGCCGGCACGCCGCGCGCGCATGAGCTCGAGACCACGCACCGGCCGGGCGGCGCGGATCAGGCAGCCCTGCGCGACACCGTCGGCCCCGGTCGAGACGTTGAAGCACCAGTGGACACCGTAGCTGCGATACACGTAGGCGTGCCCGGGCGGACCCCAGAGCGGGTCGTTGCGGTCGGTGCGGCGCCGGTAGGCGTGGCAGGCGGGGTCGTCCTGCCTGTAGGCCTCGACCTCGACGACACGTCCCCACAGGTCGTCGCCGGGGCGGCCCAGCAGCATGCCGACGAGGGCGGGCGCGACCACGGTCGCGTCACGCCCGAAGAACGCACGGTCCAGCCGCACGCCGACCACGTCGTCGGTTGCGCTCACCTCCCGCCGCTCGCGCGCTTTCGGGCGACGAACTCGCGCACCCCATCGACGTCACGACAGTTGAGCACGTCAGCCGTACGCGCCCAGCCGCGCTGAGCGGTCGCGATCCCGAAGCGCAGGTAATCCAGCTCGCTCGGCTGGTGCGCGTCGCTCGAGATCGTCAGGGTCACGCCGGCGTCGACCGCGCGCCGCACGTGGTCGTCTGACAGGTCGAGGCGGCGGGGCGAGGCGTTGACCTCCAGCGCCGTCCCCGTCCCCAGTGCAGCCTCCAGGATCTGGTCGAAGTGGACCTCGAAGCCGGGACGCCTGCCGATCTTGCGCCCCGTCAGGTGGCCGATGGCGTGCACCGACGGGTTGCGCATCGCCGTGATGATGCGGGCCGTCTGGGCGTCGGCGTCGCGACCCAGTGCCGTGTGGACGCTGGCCACGCAGAAGTCGAACAGGCCGAGCACGTCGTCGTCGTAGTCGAGCTCGCCGTCCACGCCGATGTTCAGCTCTGCACCATCGAGCAGCGTGACCCCGACCGAACCGGCCAACCCGGCCAGCACCGCGCGCCGGTCCGCGAACTGTGCGGCGGTCAGCCCGTTGATCGCCAGGGCCTCGGCGTGATCGGTGACCGCCCAGTACTCGAGGCCCCCGTCGGCGGCCGCGGTGGCCATCTGCTCGATCGACGCACGGCCATCACCGGACCAGTCGCTGTGACCGTGGAGGTCACCGCGGAGGGTGGTGACGACGTCGGGCAGCGTACCCTCGGCCGCGGCCGTGACCTCGCTGCGGTCCTCCCGCAGCGTCGGCGGGATCCAGGCCAGCCCGAGCGCCGCGTAGACCCCGGCCTCGTCGGCGCCGGCGAGCAGCCGCCCGTCGTCCCGGGAGACCAGCCCGTACTCGCTGAGCGTGGCGCCCTGCCGCAACGCGCGCTCGCGGATGCGGACGTTGTGGGCCTTCGATCCTGTGAAGTAGATCAGCGCAGCACCCCACACCGCCGGGTCGACGGCGCGCACGTCCACCTGCAGTTCGCGGGCGCTGATGACGGTCAGCTTCGTGTCACCGTGGGCAACGACATCACGGACGAGCTCGTCGGCGGCGATCGCGGCCAGGACCTCGGCGGGCCGCTCGGTCGCGACCAGCAGGTCGAGATCGCGGACGGTGTCACGGCCCCGCCTGACGCTGCCGGCCAGCGTGGCGTCGACGACGTCCGGCAGCGCCCGGGCCCGTGCCATCAGCTCCTCGGCCACGCCGATGACGTCCGCCAGTGGCGTGCGCTCGGTCAGCGTCGCGTCGAGGCGTTGCAGCCCTGCCCGCAGGTTCTTCTCGGTCTTCGCTCCGAGCCCCTTCAGCCCGCGCACCTTCCCCGACGACAGGGCGTCGCGCAGACCGTCGAGGGAGTCCACGCCCAGCTGCTCGTACAGGATCCGGGCGGTCTTCGGACCCAGGCCCGGCACCTGGACGAGTGAGATGAGACCGGGTGGGACGTGGCGGCGGAGCTCGGCGAGCATCCCGATCTCGCCGTCCCGCTGGAACTCCACGATCTTCCGCGCGGTCGAGTCCCCGATGCCCTCGATGCCCGCCAGCTCGGTCGCGTCCAGCTCGCCAAGGTCGACGGGGGCGGACGCCACCGCGTCCCTGGCACGCTCATACGCTCGCACGCGGAATCGGTCGGCGCCGGACAGCTTGAGCAGGTCGGCGATCTCACCGAACTGGCGACCCAGCTCCTCGTTCGCCCACGGCACCGGTGGCTCCGATCGTTGTGGTGGTCCGCCGGTGACGGTTCGAGGTCCGCGGCGGCGACGGCGCCTGCGATGCTAGTGCGTCGTGACCTCCGAGCCATGCGGATCCACGCCGTCAGGGAGCTTGGCCAATCGACGCACACAGCAACGCAGCTGATCGACCACCGGTGCCGCGGCTCGGTGCGTGGTGCCGCGCCGACGGGATCGTCGGCGTCGTGGCACGCGTCGACGGCGGCCGTGTGACCGTGTTCGACCCCGCTCAGCGCCGACAGCACGAGGCGCCCGCGTCCACGATCACCGCAGTCCCCGCGGCGGCCGTACGGGTCACCACGTCGGTCGACCTACCCGTGCCGCACGGGCTCGACGAGCACGACCTACGGCGCTGGCTCGCGATGCTCACCGACCCCGTGCTGCGCGAGCGTGCGGGGGCGGCGTTGGCCGCGGCGGATCTGGACCCCGGGGTGACCCTGCCGCTGGTCTCGGTGACCGTCGTGGCACTCGACGACGGAGCCAGCCGTTGCCTGTGCGGCGCGACGACGGCGAGCACGACCACGGCGCCGTCCGAGGCGCGCCCGCCGGCCTGCCCGACCTGCGGACGTCAGCTGGCGCCACCCGTCCCGCCCAGGGGCGCCTGAGCCAGGTCACGGGCACGGCCGCCGGGGCGGCGACGCCGCAGCTCCGGCGACCGGGCGCCCGGTACGATCGCCAGCGCGGCGACCGCCGTGCCGGCGAACACACCGAACGCGACCAGCACCGGCCGGGGGCCGAGGATGCGACCCAGCGGTCCGGCGATGGCGAAGCTGATCGGTGCCATGCCGATGGCGACGAACCACTCGAGGCTCGTCACGCGGCCGAGCAGGTGGCGCGGGACCTCCCGCTGGAGGTTCGTGTCACCGATGATCTCGCTGGTCACGACGGCACCGAAGACCACCAGGCCGATCACCAGTGCCTCCCAGAACCGCGTCAGGAACGCGAACATGGCGAGCCCGAACAGCGACAGCGCCTCCGCGCTGTACAGCAGGAGCATGAACCGTCGGGGCAGCCCGCGTTGCCCGACGAACGACGACGCGAGCAGCGCGCCGACGCCCCCGGAGGCGAAGATCATCGCCATCCACCAGCCCGCCTGGGCCTCGCTCAGCCCGACGTCGGTCTTGAGCATGGTCGGGACCAGCACGTCGAACGGCCCGTGGAACGCCAGCGTCGACAGGGCGGAGGCCGTGAACCACACAGCCGCCCAGCGGTTGGCGCTGACGTAGGCCAGGCCCTCGCGGGCATCCGCGACGATCCCGGCGGCCGCCGGTTCGGCGGCCGGTCCCCGCCTGCTGAGCCGCGCGAGCAGCGCCGCGGACACCAGGAAGGTTCCCGCATCCACGAGGAGGGCGGCACCCGGTCCCGCGAGGCCGACGACCGCACCGCCGACGAGCGGGCCGATCACCCACAGCTGCAGGGGTCGCGCGAACCCGAGCAGCGCGTTGGCCGTGGGCAGCTCGTCGGTGGGGATGAGGTCGGGCACCAGCGACCGCGACGCCGGGTTGAAGAACCCGTTGGCGAACCCGAACGACAGCCCCAGCGCGATCACCTGCGGAAGCCGCAGCGCACCGGACAGGGCGAGCAGGGCCATGGTCCCGATTGCCAGCGCCCGCACGAGGTCACTGCCAATCATCACGCTGCGGCGGTCGTGACGATCGCTGGTCACACCACCCAGCGGTAGGCTGACGGCGTGGCCGAGCGTCCATGCGAGGCCGACGAACCCGATCGCCAGTGGGTCGTCGTTGGTGATGGCCAGCACCTGCAGCGGAAGCGCGACGCGCATCATGCCGTCGCCGAGGACCGATGTCAGCGTCGCGAACGTGAGCAGGCGGAACTCGCGGTCACCCAGGGGTCGGAGCGCTGGCATCAACGTCGGGGCACCTGGTGACGCCGCTGCAACGTTCCCCCCCTTTTGGCACGCCGGGATGTGACCTCCCCGCCGCTCCATCCTACGTCGTCGACGAGGCGCCCACGGCGCGCAGATGGGCTGCGCCACGGTCGCGCAACGCCGCCACCTGGCCACTGGCGGCCTGCGGCGCCGGGCCGAGTGGGCTGTCCCGACGCGCCACCGCCAGCGCGGGATCGACCAGGTCCGCCGGTTCGACCCCTGATCGGGCCAGCTCCGGGAACGACGAGGTGAACAGCTCTCCCGCCCCGTCGAGCGTCACGCCGCGCTGCTCGCACGCGGCGACGTACCGGCCGACCCGCTCGTGCGCGTCACGGAACACGACGCCGGCCGCAACGAGCGCCTCGGCGATGTCGGTGGCGAGCGCGAAGCCGTCGGCCGCCATGGTGCGCAGGCCGGACACGTCGAACCGCAGGGACGCGACCGCGCCCGCCATCGCGGGGAGCGACAGCACGAGGGTGTCGACCGCGTCGAACACGGGCTCCTTGTCCTCCTGCAGGTCGCGGTTGTACGTCAGCGGCAGACCCTTGAGGGTGACCAGCAGGGCCATCAGGTCACCGACCAGGCGTCCGGTCTTGCCGCGCACGAGCTCGGCGACGTCGGGGTTGCGCTTCTGCGGCATGATCGACGAGCCTGTTGAGAAGGCGTCACCGAGCCGGGCCCAGCCGAACTCGGTCGACGTCCACAGCACGATCTCCTCGCCGAGGCGCGAGAGGTGGACGCCGAGCATCGCCGCGGCAGCGAGGAACTCGACGGCGAAGTCACGGTCGGCAACGGCGTCCATCGAGTTGGGCGCCGACTCCGCGAAGCCGAGCTCCGAGGCGTAGCGCCGCGGGTCGAGTGCCAGGGTGGTACCCGCCAGCGCGCCCGCACCCAGACCGCTGACATCAGCACGCGCGGCGGCGTCGAGCAGGCGGCCGACGTCACGGTCGAACGCCCAGCCGTGCGCCAGCAGGTGGTGGGCGACGGTCACCGGCTGCGCACGCTGGAGGTGGGTGTAGCCCGGCGCGATGATGTCGAGGGTCGCCTCGGCCTGGTCGAGCAGTGCCGCCTGCAGCTCGACGAGCGCCGGCACGAGTGCCGTCCGGATGGTGCGCACGAGGTAGCGGCGCAGGTCAGTCGCGATCTGGTCGTTGCGGCTGCGACCCGCGCGGATGCGACCACCGTCCTCGCCGGCGAGCTCGATCAGGCGCCGCTCGACGGCGCCGTGGAGGTCCTCGTCATCGTCGTCGATCATGAAGGTGCCGTCGTCGAACTCGGCCTCGATCTGTCGCAGCGCCGCGGTGATCCGGTCCCGCTGGTCGTCGTCGATCAGGCCGATCCGGTGGAGCTCGGCCAGGTGCGCCGTGGATCCGGCCAGGTCCTCGCGCCACAGGCGCACGTCGAAGTGCGTGCTGCGACCCAGTGCCCATGCTGCCTCGCTGGGTCCCTGCGAGAAGCGGCCGCCCCACAGACGGCCGCGGCCCGTGGCGTCCTGCTCTCGCACCCGAGACTCCCGCCCGCCGGCTCGCTGACGCTCGCCATCACCGAGATCCCCGCCCGCCGGCTCGCTGACGCTCGCCATCACCCGGCACCGATGTCGCCCTGTCGACGCGACCACACCTTGGTCGGCAATCCCCACAGGCGGACGAAGCCCACCGCCTGCGTGTGGTCGAAGCGGTCCGCCTCGTCGTAGGTCGCCAGGTCGTGGTCGTACAAGGCGATGTCGCTGCGCCGACCGATCACCGTCGCCGAGCCCTTGAACAGTCGCAGCCGGACATCGCCGCGTACGAAGCGCTGCGATGATGCCATGAACGCGTCGAGCGCCGTCTTGAGCGGCGTGAACCACAGCCCGTTGTAGATCAACTGGGCGTAACGCCCCTCGAGGGTGCGCTTCTCCTGGGCCAGCTCCTGCTCCATGCACAGGTCCTCGAGGTCACGGTGCGCCGTCAGCACGGTGACGGCACCTGGGCACTCGTAGATCTCCCGGCTCTTGATGCCGACCAGGCGGTCCTCGATCATGTCGATGCGACCCACGCCATGCGCGCCTGCCCGCTGGTCGAGCTCCGCGACCAGCGACCGCAGGTCCAGCTCCTTGCCGTCCAGCGACACCGGCAGGCCGTCGACGAAGCCGATCGTGACCTCGTCGGGCTCGTCGGGGGTGTTGGTCAGCGCCCGCGTGCGCTCGTACACCTCCTCAGGCGGCTCGGCCCACGGGTCCTCGAGGATCCCGCACTCGGCGGTGCGGCCCCACAGGTTCTCGTCGATCGAGTACGGCGAGGCCTTCCTGACCGGGATCGGGATGCCTCGTTCCTGGGCCCACGCGATCGACGCCTCGCGCGACAGCCCCCACTCGCGGATCGGGGCCTCGACGGTGATCTCCGGTGCCAGGGCCATCGCCGTGACCTCGAAGCGCACCTGGTCGTTGCCCTTGCCGGTGCAGCCGTGGGCGATCGCGACCGCGTCGCGCTCGCGCGCGGTCGCGATCAGGTGGTTGGTGATCAGCGGACGCGACAAGGCGCTGACCAGCGGGTACTTGCCCATGTAGAGGGCATTCGCCCGGATGGCGTCGGCGACGTAGTCATCGGCGAACTCGTCGCGCGCGTCGATCACGACCGCCTCGAGCGCGCCGCAGTCCAGCCCGCGCTGGCGCACCCGGTCCAGCTCGCCCGGCTGTGCCTGGCCGACGTCGATCGCGCACGCGATGACGTCGTAGCCCTTCTGCTCCGACAGCCACTGGATGGCCACCGAGGTGTCCAGGCCGCCGGAGTACGCCAGGACCAGCCGCCCCGCCGATGATGGTGTGCTCATGTCGCTTCGCTTCCTTGCTCGTGTCCGTCGATGGTCACTGCTGTGCCCTTGCCGGTCTTGATCGCCCGCAGGCGTTCCGCGACCTCACGCCCTGTCGCGGGCTCACGGGCGACGACCAGGACCGTGTCGTCACCCTGCAGCGTGGCGAGGATCCCGGGAACGTCGCTGCCGTCGATCGCGATCGCCACGGCGGTCGCCGTCCCCGGTGGAGTACGCACCACCGCGAGGTTGCCGCTGGCGTCGATGTCGACCACGAACTGGCGCAGCGCCTGCGCAAGAGCCGGCATCTCGGGCAGCGCGTAGCTGACCGTGCCGTCGGCGCCCCGGGCCTTGGTGATTCCCAGCTCGTCGAGGTCGCGGCTGACCGTCGCCTGCGTTGCGGAGATGCCGGCGTCGGCCAGCAGAGCGACAAGCTCGGCCTGGGACGACACCGCGTACCGGGCAACAAGCTCGCGCAGCACCGCGCGCCGTTGCACCCGCGAGGCCGCCGCCTCCGACAGGGCGCTCATGCCCACCCGCTGCCGGATACACCACCGGCGGTCATGACAGCGCTCCGTAGAGCAGCTCGAGCAGTGCCTTCTGGGCGTGCAACCGGTTCTCGGCCTGGTCCCAGACCGCCGACCGCGGCCCGTCGATCACGTCGGCGGCGATCTCCTCGCCCCGATGGGCCGGAAGGCAGTGGAGGACGATGGCGTCATCCGCCGCACGCGCGAGCAGCTGCGCGTCCACCTGGTACGGACGGAAGGTCGCCGCACGCGCGTCGCGCTCGTCGTCCTGGCCCATCGACGCCCACACGTCGGTGTAGACGACCTGCGCGCCCTTGACGCCGACCGCGGGGTCGTCAGTGACGGTCACCGACCCATCTGAGGCACCGGCCAGCGCGGTCGCCTCGGCGACGACCGCCGGGTCGGGTGCGTGGTCCGCGGGCGAGGCGACCGTCACGTGCATGCCGGCCAGTGCGCCGGCGCGCAGCAGCGAGTGCGCGACGTTGTTGCCGTCCCCGACGTAGGCGAGGCGGACACCTGCCAGCGCCCCCAGACGGGCGCGGACCGTCTGGAGATCCGCGAGAACCTGGCACGGGTGGCTGTGGTCGCTCAGCGCATTGACCACGGGCACCGTGCTGTACCCGGCGAGCTCCTCTAGCCGCTGCTGGGCGAACGTGCGCACCACCAGGCCGTGGACGTAACGCGACAGCACCCGAGCGGTGTCCCCGACGGTCTCGCCGCGGCCCAGCTGCAGGTCGCGTGACGACAGCACCAGCGGGGTGCCACCGAGCTCACTGACGGCGACCTCGAATGACACGCGGGTGCGTGTCGACGGCTTCTCGAAGATCAGCGCGATGGTCCGGCCGTCCAGCGCCGCCCGACGCCGCCGGTCCGCCCGATGTTCGTCTGCCCGGTCGAGCACGGCGGTCAGCTCGTCGGCAGACAGCTCGGTCACCGTCAGATAGCTGCGTGCCGGTCCGTTCGTCATGAGACCTCCTCTGCGACGGCCTCGACCGCCGACGCCAAGCGGGTGAGCATCTCGTCGAGCTCGTCGTCGGTGATGGTCAGCGGCGGCGCGAACCGAACCGCGTCAGGCGCCACGGCGTTGACGACGAGACCCTCCTCGAGCGCGACGGCGACCACACCGGCCGCGACCGGGGCGTCCAGCGTCACGGCGCGCAGCAGGCCCCGGCCGCGCTGGCCTGTGACCAGGGGCCGTGTCCCCACCATGTCGTCGATGCGCTCGGCGAACCGCGCGCCCAGGCCGGCTGCCCGATGGACAAGGCCGTCACGGTCGATGACGCCAAGGACCGCGAGCGCGGCGGCGCACACGACCGGTCCGCCGCCGAACGTCGTGGCGTGGTCCCCGGGTTCGAACACCTTGGCGGCCTCGCCGCGAGCGACGATCGCACCGATCGGCAACCCGTTGGCCAGCGCCTTCGCGAGGCAGACGACGTCCGGCTGCACCGGCGCACCCTCGAGGGCGGTCTGCCAGCCGTACCAGCTGCCCAGCCGTCCCAGGCCGGTCTGGACCTCGTCGACGATCAGCAGCGCGCCGACGCCGTCGCACGCGTCGCGCGCGGCCCGCAGGACCTCGGGCGGTACGGGTCGCACCCCTCCCTCGCCCTGCACGACCTCGACGAGCACGGCGCTGGTGCGGTCGTCGACCGCCGCGCGCAACGCTGCCGCGTCGTCGTGCGGCACGTGGATGACCCAGTCACCCAGTGGCTCGAAAGGCCGGTGCTTGGCCGGGTTGCCGGTGGCCTTGAGCGCACCGAGCGTGCGGCCGTGGAACCCACCCGACAGCGCCACCACCTTCACGGCGTCGGGATCACGGCGCCGCCCGTGCAAGCGTGCGAGCTTGATCGCAGCCTCGTTCGCCTCGGCGCCGGAGTTGCAGAAGAACGAGCGCGCGTCGGACCAGCCGAAGGTGTTCGCCAGCGCCTCGGCGAGGTCGATCTGCGGGCGCGTGAAGTACAGGTTCGACGTGTGCACGAGCGTCGACGCCTGCGCGGCGACCGCCTCGGCGACCTCGGGGTGTGCGTGGCCGAGCGCGGTGACCGCCAGGCCGGACAGCCCGTCCAGGTGCGGACGGCCGGCGCCGTCGTACAGCCACGCCCCCTCGCCACGGACGAACGCGACAGGCTGGCGCGTGTAGGTGTGCATGAGGGCCGCAGCCTCGCGGACCCGCACGTGGTCGAGGTCGTCGATCATTGAGGCACCTCCGTGTCGGTGTCCGCGGACGGCAGGATCATCGTGCCGATCCCGGCATCGGTGAAGATCTCGAGCAGCAGCGCATGCTCGACACGACCATCCAGCAGGTGGGCCTGGCCCACGCCGTGCTCGAGCGCGTCGATGCACCCCACGATCTTGGGCACCATGCCGGTCACGATCTCGCCGGTGGCGAGCATGTGCCGCAACTGCGTGACGCTGACCTCGCTGAGCAGGTTGCGGTCGTCGGAGCCGAACGAGTCGTACAGCCCGGCGACGTTGGTGAGGTAGATGAGCTTGTCGGCATCGAGCGCGCTGGCGACGGCCGATGCGACGGTGTCCGCGTTGACGTTGTAGTCCTGCCCGTCGTCGCCGCGCGCGACGGTCGCGACCACGGGCACGACGCCCCTGGCGAGCAGCGATCGGAGAACCTCGGGGTCGACGCGGGCGATCTCACCGACGTAGCCCAGAACAGGGTCGGCCGGGCGGGCCGTGATCAGCTGCGCGTCGGTGCCCGCCAGGCCCGCAGCGCGCGCGCCCGCCTGCGAGATCAGTCCGACCAGGTGCGGGTTGACCTGCCCGAGCAGCACGTACCGCACTGCTTCGAGCATCGCCCCGTCGGTCACACGACGCCCGTCGACGAACTCCGATCGCAACCCGAGCCGGTCCGCGAGCTGCGAGATCTGCGGGCCACCGCCGTGGACCACCACGACGTTGAGCCCGACCGATCGCAGCAGCGCGACGTCGGCGGCGAACGCCGACTCCATGCGCTCCGACGTCGCGCCCTTGCCGACGCTGCCGCCGATCTTGACGACCACCTTGCGATCGGCCCAGCGGGTTATCCACGGCAGGGCCTCGCGGAGCACGCGCGCCTTGTCCTGGGCGCGCACCGCCCGTGCCGGCAGTGCGGCCTGCGCCTCGTCGATCGCAGTCATGACGTGTGCCTACCGCTGACGCTGCTTGAGGCACTCATGTCGTGTACTCCGCGTTGATGGTGACGTAGTCGTGGGTCAGGTCGCACGTCAGGACCGTCGCATCGGCGTCGCCGAGGCCGAGATCGACCGTCACATCGATCTCGGAGCGGGACAGGATCGACGCCGCGTGCCCGTGGTCGAACGACGCGCCGACACCGAAGCGGCAGACGGTCACCGGCCCGAAGCGGATGTCGACCCTGCTGGGCACGAACGGCACGTCGCCGGCGCCCATCGCGGCGAGGACGCGTCCCCAGTTGGGATCACCACCGGCGAACGCGGTGCGGACCAGGACGCTGTCGGCGATCGCGCGTCCGAGGGCCGCGGCCGCGTCTGCGGACTCGGCTCCGGTCACGCGCAGGCGGATGAGGCGTGACGCGCCCTCTCCGTCCCGCACGATCTGCTCTGCCAGCGCGCCGAGCACGGCGGTGAGGCCCTCGGTGAACGCGGCGATGGTCGGCGCTCGGTCGGCCTCGCCGGTCGCCAGGACGATCACGGCGTCGTTGGTGCTCATGCAGCCGTCGACGGTGATGCGCCCGAAGGTCGTGCCGACGGCCTGCGCGACGATCGGCTGGAGGATCCGGGCCGGCACGGGTGCATCGGTCGTCACGACGCACAGCATGGTCGCCATGGCGGGCGCGATCATGCCCGAGCCCTTCGTGAACCCCCCGATCACACAGCCGCCCTCGGCATCGTCGAGCGCCAGAGCGATCGACTTCGGCGTGGTGTCGGTCGTCATGATGGCCCGAGCCGCGGCATCGCCGCCGTGGCCGTCGGCGGCGGCGATCGCCGCATCGACGCCTGCGAGCAGCTGATCGCGCTGGGGCAGTATCGGCTGGCCGATGACCCCTGTCGAGCACACGAGGACGTCCTCGGGCGCGCAGCCAAGAGCGGCAGCGGCGTGCGCGGCGCTGTCTGCCGCCACCTGCTCACCGTCGGGACCCGTGCACGCGTTCGCGTTGCCGGCATTGAGGACCACGGCCCTGGCGCGCCCGTCGGCGGCGTGGCGCGCGGTGACCTCGACGGGTGCCGCACGGACCTGGTTGGTGGTCTGCACGACCGCGACGTCGACCGTGCGCCCGACGTCGACCACCGCGACGTCGAGCGAGCCACTCGGCTTGAGCCCCGCGGCCACACCTGCGGCACGCACGCCGGCCACGGCGCAGATGCCACCGTCGAGACGCGTGAACGACGTCGCGGCACGCCCGTACCAGGCATCGGCCACGCCGGCGCCCGTGCCCGCGACCCCGCTCACGGGTAGAGCCCTGCGGTTGGCAGGCCGGCCGTCTCGGCGGTGCCGGTGGCCACGTTCGCGGCCTGGATCGCCTGGCCGGCCCCACCCTTGACGAGGTTGTCGATCGTGCAGGACGCGACGGCCACGCCCGCCCGATCATCGACCGCGTAGGCGATCTGCGCGGTGTTCGCACCCGCCACGTGGGTCGACTCCGGCCAGCGTCCCGGCTCGAGCACGACGACGAAGGGCTCGTCCGCGTAGCGCGTCGCCGCACTCTCGTGCACGTCGCCGGCCGCAACCCCATCGATGAGCGGCACCGTGCACGTCACGACCTCGCCGCGGGCCATCGGCACGAGGTGCGGCACGAACGCGAGGCGCACGTCACGACCTCCGAGCTCGGCGTACTGCTGGGCGATCTCGGGCGTGTGGCGATGGGCCGGCGCGCCGTACGGCGCGACGTTGCCCACGGCGTGACTGGCGTGCAGGTCGTCGCGCAGGCTGCGGCCGGCACCGCTCCATCCCGACATCCCCGTCACCGTCACCGCTCCGTCGTCTGCCAGGTCCGCCAGCGGCGCGAGCGCGAGCAGCGCGGCCGTCGGGTAGCACCCCGGTCCGGCGATCAGCCCCGCACCGACCAGGTCGTCCCGCCACAGCTCGGGCAGGCCATACGCAGCCGGCGTCAGCTCGGCGGCGGTGTGCGCCATGCCGTACCACGTGGGATAGGCGTCCGCTGGCAGGCGGAACGCACCTGACAGGTCAACGACGATCCGGTCCTCAGCGAGTAGCAGCGGCAGCAGCTCCATGCTCACGGCGTGGGGGGTCGCCGAGAAGACCACCTGGCAGTCGGCCAGCTCGTCGGGCGTGGCCTCGACCACGTGGTGGTCGGCCAGTCCGGTGGCCAGCAGCTGCGGGAACACGTCGCCGACGCGACGGCCGGACGCCCGGCTCCCGGCCACGACCCGCAGCTTGAACGCCGGGTGGCCGACCAGCAGGCGCAGCAGCTCGGCACCGCCGTACCCTGATCCGCCGATCACTCCGACGTCCATGACCCACCACCTATTCGCAGAGGTGCATAGTTATACACGCTGCGGTCGTGGTCCGCAGACCGCGATCCGGCTCCGGCCACCGGCGGCCATCCGCAGGGACGGTGCCGCCACGGGCGGAGGGCCGATGCACCACGACAACCCCCAACTCGGGCTCGGGCCCGCCGGCGGCGAGCCTCTGACAGCCCGGCGGGCGCCTACGAACGGCGCAGGCGTCCGCCGACACGGTCGGCGACGCTGGCGGCGATACCGTCGATCGCCGCGGCCTCGTCGACGTCGCGCAGCTGTCGCTCGGCGCTGTCGAGCGCGACGTGGAACGCCAGCGACCGCTGCCCCTCCTCGAGCGTGCCGCCCCGGTACACGTCGAACAGCGTGACGTCGGTCAGATCCGGGCCTGCCCCCGCGCGGACCGCCTGTTCGACGGCGAGTGCGGCGACGTCCTCGTCGGTGACCACGGCGACGTCGAAGCGCAGCCCCGGCAGCATCGACGGCGTCGCGACCTGCGGGTACCTCACGCCCCCTGCCACCAGCGGTTCGAGACGGATCTCCCCCACGACGGTGCGCGGGGGCAGGTCGAGCGCCTCCACCACACGTGGACGCACCTCTCCGACCGCACCCAGGACGACGCCGTCGAGCGACAACCGCGCCGCGCGACCCGGATGGTACGGCGCCTCGTCGGTGGGCTCGGGCACCAGCGCCGGACGGCCCATGCGCCGAGCGACCAGTTGGCACGCGCCGATCACGTCGAACAGGTCGACCGCACGGCCGGGCCGGTCGTGGCGCGGCGTGACGATCGGGCCGTACGCCACCAGGCCGAGCATCAGCGGTTCGTACGGCAACCGCACGTCCTCGGGCCCACCGTGCGCCCCTGGCTCGTCGGGAGTCGGCGGCAGGTAGACGTGGGCGGTCTCGAACAACGAGACGGCCGGCACCTGGCGGTTGGCGTTCTGGCGCGCGATGCGCAGCAGGCTGGGCAGCAGCGAGGTCCGCAGCACGCCGGCCTCCTGTGACAGCGGGTTGACCAGCTCGATCGTGCCGAGCCGACGATCGTCGTCGGTCCATCCCAGCGCCGTCAGGTCCTCGGCCGTGATGAACGGCTCGGTCAGGATCTCGTGCCATCCCGCGCCCGCGAGCGTGTCCCGCAGGCGGATGCGGGCCCGGCCCTCCGGCGTGCGCGCACCGGCCCGCCCGGTCGACGGCAGCGTCTCCGGGATGCGCCCGTAGCCGTGGATCCGCGCGATCTCCTCGTACAGGTCGACCTCGATGCGCAGGTCCGGCCGGTAGACGGGCCGCGTCACGGCGAGCTGCCCGTCCCCGCCCTCGGTCACCGAGCAGCCGATCCGCTCGAGCAGGGCGGTCTGGTCGCCCGCGTCGAGGTCCACTCCGAGGTAGGCGGCCGCGCGGGCCGGGCGCAGCATGATCGGCCGGTGCTCCGGCGGGTTCGGATAGTGGTCAGCGCCACCGGTCACCGCACCGCCAGCGACCTCGACGATCAGTTCCGCGCACCGGGTGACGGCCGGCGCCGCCGACTCAGGTGGAACCATCCGCTCCCACCGCATCGATCCCTGCGTCACCAGCTGGTGGCGTCGCGCCGTCCGCAGCACTGTCCGCGCCGAGAAGTTGGCCACCTCGAGCACGACGTTGACGGTCGCGTCGTTGATCTCTGTGTCCTCGCCCCCCATCACGCCCGCGAGCCCGACCGGACCTTTGGCGTCGCAGATCAACAGGTCCTCCGGGTCGAGCTCGCGGTCCACGCCGTCGAGCGTCCGCAACCGCTCACCCGCGCGCGCGGTGCGCACGATCAGCTCCGGTCCGGCCAGGAGCGCCTCGTCGTAGGCGTGGATCGGGTTGCCGAGCTCGAGCATGACCGCATTGGTCGCGTCGACGACGTTGGACACCGGACGCATGCCGGCCGCCGTCAGGCGGCGCTGCAGCCACGCGGGCGACGGTCCGACGCGTACCCCGTCGATCGTTCGCACCTCGAAGCGCCTGCACCGCTCCGTGTCCTCGATCGTCACCGGCACACGGGAGTCGCCGGACGCCTCCACGACCTGCGGCATGCGCAGCTGCGCGCCGGTCAGCGCGGAGATGTCCCTGGCCACGCCCAGGATCGACAACAGGTACCCGCGGTCCGGCGTGACCTCGATGTCAAACACCGGATCGTCGAGCTGGAGCCACTCCCGCAGGTCGGCACCAAGGGGCGCATCTCCCTCGAGGACCAGGATCCCGCGATGGTCGTCTGAGATCGCCAGCTCGCGGCCGCTGGCCAACATGCCGTGCGAGGTGTGGCCGAAGATCGTGCGGGCATCGATCATGACGCCGCCGGGCAGCTCCGCGCCGGGCAGGGCGATCGCGACACGGTCACCGCGCCCGAAGTTACTGGCACCGCACACGACGCGGTGCTCGGCGTCGCCGTCGAACACGTCGACCAGCGACAGCGTGTCGCTGCCCTCGATCGGCGCGACGTCGCGAACCTCTGCGATACGGACGCCGCGCACGCCTCCGGTGGGGTACTCGATCGCCTCGACGATCAATCCACCGTCCGTCATCACATCGGCCAGGTCGTCGACCGACATACCGGGATCGACGTAGTCAGTCAACCAGGACAGTGGGACACGCATGGCTCGGACCTCTTGCTCTACTTCGGGTGGTGGGCGCCGGCCTACGAGAAGCTGGCCAGGAACCGCATGTCGTTGTCCACGAACTGACGGATGTCGGTCACGCCGTGACGCATCATCGCCATGCGGTCGACACCCAGGCCCCACGCGAAGCCCTGGACACAGTCGGGATCGTAGCCCCCCGCGCGCAAGACGTTGGGGTGGACCATGCCGCACCCCAGCAGCTCCATCCAGCCACCGCCGTAGCGAGCGAGCAGCTGCGCCGAGGGCTCGGTGAAGGGGAAGTGGTCCGGCACGAACCGCAGCTCCGTGTCGTGTCCGAGAATCGCCCGCGCGAACTCCGCGACCGTGCCCCTGAGGTCGGCGAACGTGAGGTCCTCGTCGACCGCGAGACCCTCGATCTGGTGGAACATCGGCAGGTGCGTCGCGTCGGCGGTGTCGGCCCGGTACACGCGCCCGGGGATCACGATGTACAGCGGCGGTGGCTGCGCGTGCATTGCGCGGATCTGCCCGGGCGACGTCTGCGTGCGCAGCAGGATGCCCGTGGTGCCGTCGGGGGTCGGGCGCGCAGCCGGCGACAACGGACGGACGTAGATCGTGTCGCTCAGCGACTTCGCAGGGTGGTCGGGCGGGCTGTTGAGCGCCGTGAAGTTGTGCCAGTCGGTCTCGACCTCAGGGCTGTCGAGCACCTGATAGCCCAGGCCGACCAGCGCGTCGACGATGGCCTCGGTCGTCTCGGTGATGGGGTGCAGGCTGCCCCGCCGCGGGATCCGCGCGGGCAGCGTGACGTCGACCGCCTCCTGCGCCAGCACCATCGCGTCGCGCTCGGCCTCGAGCTCGGCGCGGCGCTCGGCCTCGAGCCGCGCCAGCTCCGCGCGCGCCCGGTTGATCGCGGCGCCCAGGCGGCGACGCTCGTCATCGGCCAGCCTGCCCAGCGTGCGCTGCACCGCCGCGATCGCCGATCGCTTTCCGAGGTGGGTCGCGCGCACCTGGTCCAGAGCGTCGAGCGACGCGGTCGACGCGATCGCGTCCCGCGCTGTGCGCACGGCGGCGTCGATCTCGGCGTTTCCAGACGCCACAGCCGTATCGGACTCGTTCATGGTTGGCTCCTCGAACCTCCGCTGATCGCCCAGTGTGTCCGCCGGATGCCTGCGAGCGCGTCGAACACACGCGACCGCACGGTCAGGCGGGCACCGGGAGGTGCGTCTCCGCGGGAGGCTGCCGGTCCGGTCGTGCCTCCCGCGGCACTAGAACTTCGCCGAGCCTGGTTCCACGAACCACGTGCAGGACCGGCTCCACCGGTCAGAGACCTGCGCGGAGCCGGGTTCCACGAACCACGTGCAGGACCGGCGACGCCGGACAGGAACCGCGGCGCGATGCGCCGGGAGCACGTCGGACCGCGAGGCGATCATAGACCTCCACTGTCGCCAGTCCCGCGCCGGAAGTCAACCGAGCTCCTGGCGTCGGCGACCCGTCACGGCGTGAGCGTGTCGCCGACCACCGGCACTGTGAACATGAACCGCGTGCCGATCTCGGGCGTGCTGTCGGCCCAGATGCGCCCCCCGTGGGCCGTGACGATGCCCCGTGAGATGTACAAGCCGAGCCCGAGACCGGTGGTCGTGCGCATGTCCTGGATCCGGTAGTACTTGGCGAACAGTCGGTTCAGCTCCTCGCCGGGGATCGCACCGCCCTCGTCGGCGACCGTGCAGCGCACGACGCCCTCGTCGAGTTCTGCGGAGATCCGTATCGCTCCCGCGCCGTGCTTCACGGCGTTCTCCAGCAGGTTGGTCAACACCTGGCCGATCCGGTCCCGGTCGATCACCACGTCGGGCAGGTCGGCGGGGACCTCGACCGACAAGGGCCGATCAGTGTGCTCCACCGCGAAGCGGTGCGCCAGCGGCTCGACCAGCTCGGCCAGGGCGACGATCTGCCTGCGCAACGGCAGGCGGCCGGTGTCGATGCGGCTGACGTCGAGCAGGCCGGTGAGCAGGCGCGTCACCCGGTCGGCGTCCTCGTCGATCGTTGCGAGCATCTGGCGACGGGTCGCATCGTCGAACCGGTCCCACCGCGCGAGCAGCGTCTTGGTGAAGCCACGCACGCTGGTCAGCGGGGCACGCAGCTCATGGCTGGCGGTGGAGATGAGGTCGCTGCGCCGTCGTTCCTGCTCGATCCGCCGATCGGCGCGACGCAGCGCGACGCTCAGCGCGTCGGCCCGACCCTCGGCGTCGGCGAGGCGTCGACCGGTCACGGTCACGTGGACCGGTGCCGCCGGCGGGCGGTGCAGCAGCAGCCGCTGCTCTGGGATCCGTGGAAGCAGCGCGGGGTCGGCATCGGACAGCGCAGAACATGCCCACCAGTCCGTGCCGCCCGGCTCCTCCAGCCGCATCACGTCGATCACGCGCGCACCGACGAGCTCGTGCGGTGGGTGGCGGACCAGGCGGCAGGCCAGCGCGTTCGCGGCCCGGACCACGCCATCGACACCGACGACGACCAGCGCGTCGGGATGCAGCTCCATGGCCGCGCGCACAGCTTCGGCGGTCATCGGTCGCACGCTCGGCCCCCCCGTTGCCGCGCGATCTCATAGAGGACGACCGCGGCGGTCGTCGCGAGGTTCAGCGACTCCGCGTGCCCGCGATGACCCGACCGCTCCGGACGCCAGATCGGTACGGACACGCACGCCGCCACGTGGTGGGCCATCTCCGTCGACAGTCCGTGTGCCTCGCTGCCGAACACGATAGCGGTCGGTCCCACCCAGCTCACATCGTCGTACCGCGTCGCCGCGTCGGCGTGCGCACCGACCATGCGGATGCCCACCTCCCTGCAGTGGGTCGCCAGGTCATCGGGCGCGACGTCGTCGACGACCGGCAGGTGGAACATCGACCCGGCGGACGCCCGCACCGCCTTGGCGTTGGTGGGATCGACGCTGCCGCGGGTGAGCACGACGCCGTCGGCGCCGGCCGCGTCGGCCGTCCGCACCACGGTGCCGAGGTTGCCCGGGTCGGCGACGCGGTCGAGGACGACCAGCAGCGACGCACGGCGTAGCGCGTCGAGCGCAGCGGGCGGCCATACGGCGACACCCACGACCCCCTGGGGAGCCCGCGCGTCGGCGAGCCCAGCGAGGGCCCGGTCGGTCACGCGCACGACAGGGACCCCGGCCGCACGGCACCGCGCGATGGTCGCCTCCACCCGGGATGAGGGCGTCACGGTGACGAACACCCGCTCCAGCAGATGCAACGCCTCGTCGACCGCGTTCGGCCCCTCGACGAGCAGACGACCGGTCTCGGCGCGGCCGCGGCGGCGGCGCAGGCGGCGGGCGTCGCGCACGGCCGCATTCGTGATCGACGCCGGTCCCTGTGCGCTCACCGGCTGCCTCCGGCGCTGGATCGCCGGGCCGGCGCCGCGTCAGGCGAGCGCTTCCTTGGCCACGTCCACCAGCTTGGCGAACGCCGCCGGCTCGCGGACGGCCAAGTCGGCCAGCACCTTGCGGTCAACGCCCACCTCGGCCAGCTTCAGGCCATGGATGAACCGGCTGTAGCTCAGGCCGTGCTGCCTGGCGCCCGCGTTGATGCGGGTGATCCACAGGCGGCGGAAGTCACGCTTGCGCGCCCGGCGGTCCCGGTACTGGTACCGCATGGCGTGCAGCACGGTCTCGTTGGCCACGCGGTACCGGCGGCGGCGTGCACCGCGGAACCCCTTGGCCCGGTTGAGCACCGCGCGGCGCTGCTTGCGGGCGTGCACTCCTCGTGTCACTCGTGCCATCGGCCCCCCTAGCTGCCCAGCAGCTTACGGATCTGGGCGGCGTCGCCGGCGGACAGCTGGCCCTTGCCGCTCAGCCGCCGCTTCCGCGAGCTGCTCTTCTTCTCGAGCAGGTGGCGGCGGTTCTGGCGACCATGCAGCACCTTGCCCTTGCGCGTGACGCGGAAGCGGTCCTTCGCGCCCGAGTGGGTCTTCTGCTTTGGCATGATGTCGTGTCCTTGTTCGCTGCGGCGCAGCCGGTGGTCCGGTCGTGCTGGACGCGGCCACGGGCGCGCCGAGCAGCGTGTGCGCCACCTGCGGGCGCGACGACGAACTCGATGCCGACTGACCGGGCTGGGGGCACGGGCACGTCGGGCGTGTCGCGCCCCGCACGGTGGGAAGCGGCCGCTTCCACTTCGGTGACACCAGCCGGCTGGCTGATGCGACCACACACTGTAGCGCGCCGCGCCCCACCGACACCTCGCGGCGCCAGTGCTCACATCCGGCGGCCCGCCCCATGGCACGGGTGGTCAGTCGCGTCCGGGGATCCACAGCCGGCTGGCCGCGTCGGACCGCGGCTGCTCCGGCTGCTGCTGGGGCGGCGCCTGTCCCGACGGCTGCTCGGCCGCCTGGTCGGCCGGCGCCGCCTCGCCCGTGGCGGTGGTATCACCCGTCCCCGCGCGCTCGGCCCGGACCTGTGCGAGCTGCAGCTGCTGGATGGTCTGGCGCATGCGGTCGACGATCTCGCCGGGCATGCTGCCGGCGGTCGCGTCGAGCAGCGCCCCCATGCCGTCGATCAGCACCCGTGCGTCGGGCTGGCCGAGCTTGACCTCGGCGGCCGTGGCCATGATCCCGAACGACTGCACGATGATCTCGACCGGCTGGGCCGCGCGCAGGCTCTCGAGGTAGGCCCGCATCTCCTCCTCGGTGGGCCCGTCGGTCATCGGATCAGACATCGTGGTGCTCCCTCGTCATCGTGTCGCCGACGGCCGGCGGCCGCCGGTCATGCCAGTCCCGACCATCGTAGGTAGGCGTCGATGATCGGCTGCCCGGCCAGTAGCGCGACGATCGCGCCGAGCGCCAGCCACGGGCCGAACGGGATGTGGTCCTTGCGGGTGCGCAACCGTAGCGCGAGCAGCAGCGCGGCGATGATGCCACCTCCCAGGAACCCCAGGAACAGCCCCAGCCAGACGTGACCCCACCCGAGGTAGCCGAGTCCGATCCCGATGAACGCCCCGAGCTTGACGTCGCCCATGCCCATGCCGCGGGGGTTGATCAGTGCCAGCACGAGCAGCAGCGAGAAGCAGACGACGCCGGCCAGGACCGACCGCAGCGCAACGCCCCGCGTGCTCTCCAGGACCGCGGCGACCGTCAGCAGCGCCAGCAGCGTCGGGGTCAACGGATAGGTCAGCCGGTTGGGGATCCGCCGCGTGTGCAGGTCGATGACGGCGACGACCAGCAGCAGCCAACCGTACAGCAGGAAGCCGGGAAGCGCCCACGTCAGGCCGATGCGCCAGCCGATCCCCGCGAAGAGCAGGCCGCAGGCGACCTCGATCAGCGGGGACTCGATGCTGATCGGCTCCTCGCACGAGCGGCAGCGCCCGCGGAGCACGACCCACGACACCACCGGCACGTTGTCGTACGGTCTGATCGCCGCGCCGCACCGCGGACAGGTGCTGCGCGGGCTGACCAGCGAGCCGCCCTCGGGTACGCGTGCGATCACGACGTTGCCAAAGGACCCCACGACCAGGCCGAGCAGCAGACAGCCGACGATGACCACGACGTCGGGGAGCACGGCGGGTCAGGCGCCCCCCGCGTCCCCAGCCCGCCAGCTCGCGTCGGCCCGCTGCGGCTTGTCGAGCCCCTCGAGCACGCGCGCGGTCTCGATCGCCGCAAGCGCCGCGTCCGCACCCGCGTTGCCCCGCTTGCCGCCGGCGCGGTCGACCGCCTGCTCCCACGTCTCGGTGGTCAGGACGCCGAACGACACGGGCACGCCGGTGTCGGTGGCCACTGCACCGACCGTGGCGGCGTTGCCAGCCACGTAGTCGAAGTGTGCGGTCTGGCCGCGAACCACCGCGGCGAGCGCGACGACCGCGTCGACCTGGCCGCCCTGCGCGAGGCGGCGGACGACGACGGGCAGCTCCCAGCCGCCGGGCACCCATGCGACCGTGATGTCATCGTCGCGGACCTTGTGGCGGCGCATCGCGTCGAGCGCGCCGTCGAGCAGGCGGCGGGTGACCGTGTCGTTGAAGCGGGTCACCACGACGCCGATCCGCAGGCCGGTGCCGTCCAGGGTGGCTTCGACGATCCTCATCCTGCTGTCTCCTCGGGTCGTGGTTGTCTGCGCTCGAGCAGCCCGAGCTCGTGGCCCATCCGGTCGCGCTTGGTCTGCAGGTACCGCAGGTTCTGGGTGGTCGGGGTCGTCTCCAGCGGGACGCGCTCGACGATGCGCAGACCATAGCCTTCCAGGCCGGCCCGCTTGGCGGGGTTGTTCGTCAGCAACCGCAGGGTCGACAGGCCGAGGTCGACGAGGATCTGCGCGCCCGTGCCGTAATCGCGCGCGTCGGCGGGCAGACCCAGCTCGATGTTGGCCTCGACGGTGTCGCGCCCCACGTCCTGCAGCTTGTAGGCCTGGAGCTTGTGCACGATGCCGATGCCGCGCCCCTCGTGGCCGCGGATGTAGACCACGACCCCCTGGCCGGCCACGGCGATCTGGCGGAGGGCGTCGTGCAGCTGGGTGCCGCAGTCGCACCGCAGGCTGCCGAACACGTCGCCGGTCAGGCACTCGGAGTGCATGCGGACGAGCACGTTGTCGTGGCCGGCGACGTCACCGCGCACGAGCGCGACGTGCTGGTGGCTGTCGATCTCGGACTCGTAGGCCACCGCCTGGAACGGGCCGTACGGTGTGGGGATGGTGGCCTCCGCCACGCGGCGGACCAGCTGCTCGTGCTTGCGGCGGTACGAGATCAGGTCGGCGATGGAGATCAACGGCAGGCCGTGCTCGAGGGCGAAGCGCTCGAGCTCCGGCAGCCGCGCCATCGTCCCATCGTCGTTGACGATCTCGCACAGCACGCCCGCAGGCCGCAGCCCCGCCAGACGCGCCAGGTCGACGGCCGCCTCGGTGTGGCCGGCGCGTTTGAGCACCCCACCGTCGTCGGCGCGCAGCGGGAAGACGTGGCCAGGACGCTGGAGGTCGGCGGGCTTGGTCTCGTCGTCGACGAGCGCGAGGATCGTCTCCGCGCGATCGCCTGCGGAGATCCCCGTCGTGGTGCGGCCCCGCGCGTCGACGGACACGGTGAACGCCGTGCCCTTGGGATCGGTGTTCATCGGCACCATCTGCGGCAGCTCGAGCGCGTCGAGGCGGGCGCCCGTCGTCGCCATGCAGATCACACCGGAGGTGTGGCGGACGAAGAAGCCGATGGTGGCCGCCGACGCGTGCTCGGCGGCCATGATCAGGTCGCCCTCGTTCTCGCGGTCCTCGTCGTCGACCACGATCACGCATCCGCCCGCGCGGATCCGCTCGATGGCCTCCGGGATGCTCGCGAGGGTCACGATCCACCTCCCGGTCCCGTCGTGTACGGCGACCCCGCACACGCCGTCACCAGCCGCTCGACGTACTTCGCGATCACATCCGTCTCCAGGTTCACGGCGTCACCGGGACGGCGCACGCCCAGCACGGTGACCTCGAGCGTGTGTGGGATCAGTCCGACCTCGAACACCACCTGACCGGCGCGTTCGGCACCCACCCCCATGATGGTCAGCGACGTGCCGTCGACCGCGATCGAGCCCTTCTCGACGAGGTAGGGCGCCAGGCGCGTCTCCGCTGCAACGGCCAGCACCGTCCAGGCCTCGTGCGGCGTCACACTGTCGACCGTGCCCACGCCGTCCACATGGCCCTGCACCATGTGGCCGCCCAGCCGTCCGTCGGCCGCCAGCGCACGCTCCAGGTTGACCGGTGCACCGGTCTCGAGCCGACCGAGTGTCGTGCGGGCCAGCGTCTCGCCCATCAGGTCCGCCGCGAAGCGGTCGCTGGACCGCTCGGTGACGGTGACGCAGCAGCCGTCGACGCTGACGGACTCGCCGATGTCGAGCTGCGCTGCGATGGGATGGGCGACGACCAGCCGGCCGCCAGCTGGGCCCGGTTCGACCTCGGCGACGGTCCCGACGGCTTCGACGACTCCGGTGAACATCCGCCTACGCCTCCCGCCGGTCGAGGTGCAGCACCACGTCGTCGCCGACCTGCTCGACGCGTCGGAGGCCGAAGCGCTCGGCGTCGGCCAGGGTCGCGGGACCGCCGCTGAGCAGGGGCACGCCCCCGTCGCCCAGCAGCAGCGGGGCCATGTACAGCACGAGCCGGTCGAAGCAGCCGGTTCTGACGAAGGACGTGAAGACGGTCGGCCCACCCTCGACGCAGAGGCTGCGCACGCCACGCTCCCACAGGACGTCAAGCACGGCGGCTGGGTCGAGGCGGCCGTCGGCGCCGGTCTTGACCTCCGTGACGGCCACGCCGGCGTCGCGCAGCACCTGGTCGTGCGCGCCCGGCGCGACCAGTGCCAGCGACGGCGCAGTCCGGTCGTACACGTGGCTGTGCACCGGGGTACGGGCTCGACCGTCGAGCACGACGCGCAAGGGCTGCGGCCCCGTCCAGCCTTGGAGACGGACGGTCAGCCGCGGGTCGTCGGCGAGCACGGTGCCCGAGCCGACGACCATGGCGTCGACCTGTGCGCGCAGCCCGTGGGCGTGCCGTCGGGCAGCGGCACCGGTCAGCCACCGCGACGACCCGTCCGCTGCCGTCACGCGACCGTCGAGACTGACGGCGCCCTTGAGCCATACGAAGGGGCGCCGCATGCGGACGCCGTGAAGGAAGACCTCGTTCTGCCCGGCGGCTTCGTTGCGCAGCAGGCCGACGTCGACGGCGATGCCGGCACCACGCAACGCGTCGGCGCCCCCGGCGGCCACAGGGTTGGGGTCCGTTGAGGCGATGACGACGCGCCCGACGGCCGCCCGGATCAGGGCGTCGACGCATGGGGGTGTGCGCCCCGTGTGGGTGCACGGCTCGAGGGTGACGTAGACGGTCGCGCTCCGCGCCCGGTCGCCAGCCGCCTGCAAGGCGACGACCTCGGCGTGGGGACCCCCCGCGACGTGGTGCCAGCCCTCACCGACGACCGCGCCGTCAGCGAGGACCACACACCCCACCATGGGGTTCGGCGACACGGTCGAACGCCCGCGCTCGGCAAGTGCGAGCGCGTGTCGCATGGCACGCACGTCATCCATCGTCGGTCTTCCGCCTTCTCCTCTCCGGACTGTCACCGTCGGCTCCGGCCTTGTGCGCGGACACACGCACCGGATCCACCGTCCGACGTCGTGTCGGCCGGGTCGCGGGCTTCCCACGGGATTCGTGGGCCACCGCCGGTCGGGAATTGCACCCTGCCCCGAAGGCGTGCGGCCGCCAGGCGGCCGCGTGCCACCCAGCCTAGCGCCGGTCCGGCCAATCCGGCGGACGGTCGACCCGACGGCGCAGCACCGCAACGTACATCCCGTCGCAGGCGTGCTCGGCGGGGGTGAGCTGCCGACCCGGCGCACCGTCGACCAGGTCGGCACCGGGGGGTGTCGTCGGCTCGGCGACGAAGTCGTCGCGCAGCGACAGGAACGCGCCGACCACGTCGACGGTCTCCTGCAGGGTCCATGTGCACACGCTGTAGACGAGTGCCCCACCCGGGGCGACGGCGTCCGCCCCGGCGGCCAGCAGATCACGCTGCAGTGCCGCGAGCGCGGGGATGTCGGCGATGTCACGTCGCCAGCGCAGCTCGGGCCGGCGCCTGACGACGCCAAGGCCGCTGCACGGCGCGTCCAGCAGGACCCCGTCGAACGCCCCTGGGCGCCACGGCGGCCGCCTGCCATCGGCCACGACCAACGCGACCGCCAGGCCGAGCCGCCGTGCGAGGTCGTCGACCAGGTCCAGGCGCGTGGCGCTCCGGTCGGCGGCGACGACCTGTCGCCCGAGTTCCGCGAGGTGCGTGGCCTTGCCACCCGGTGCGGCGCACCCGTCGAGCACCCGTGCGCCGTCGGGCACGGCCGCGGCGACGGTGTGAGCGACGACCATGGAGGCCTCGTCCTGGATGACGGCGTCGGGAGCGGCCGCGAGCACCGCCGCCGGTGGGATCTTCTCGACGTGCAGGGCCTCGGGGGCCAGCGCGCCACTCCTCACCCGCGCGCCGAGCCCGGCCAGGGCGGCGCGCACCGCGGCGGTGTCGCCGGCACGGACCGTCAGGCCGGGCGGCTGGTTGCCGGCCGCGAGCTGCCGGTCCGCGTCGGCCCCGAAGCGCGCGTCGGCGGCCTCGACCACCCACCGCGGATAGCCGGTGCGCAGCGCGCGCCCCGCCACCGTCCCGGCCGCCGGCCAGGGCAGCGCGTCGCGACGACGCGCGAGGTTGCGCAGGACACCGTTGGCGAAGCCCACTGTGCGGGCGCCGAGCTCAGTGCGCGCGACGTCGACCGTCGCCGACACCGCCGCGCGATCGGGCATCCGCCCGTAGAGCAGCTGCCACGCCCCCATGCGCAGCAGGTCGCGCAGGCCGTCCTCGACGTCCTCCAGCGGCCGGCGAACCACCTGCGCGAGGGCCCAGTCGAGCGTGCCCTCCCACCGCAGCGCCTGGAACGCCAGATTGCTGGCGAAGGCACGATCACGCGCGTCCAGCGCGCTGTCACGCAGCGCACGGTCCACGGCCGGACCGGTCCAGGCCCCGTCGCGATGGACCGCCCGCACGATGCGCCAGGCCACCGCCCGCGCGTCGCCGGTCGCCCACGCAGCGTCCCGTCGCGTGTTCACGCGAGCCTGTCACCGGACGGTTGGTAGCCGTTGACGAACGCGGCGCCGGACATGGCGCGCTTGCCGGCGGGCTGCAGCTCGTCGAGGCGGAGCGCCGCGCTGCCGCAGGCAACGACCGGCGCACCAGTGCGGTCGTCGATCCCGACGACGGTCCCCGGCTCGCCGTCACCCGGCACGATCTGTGCTCGGTGGATCTTAAGGCGCCGGTCGCGGAACGTCGTGTGCGCGCCCGGTACGGGGTTGTAGGCCCGGACCGCGCGCTGGACGCGCTCGGCGGACGACGACCAGTCGATCCTGGCGTCGGCCGGGGTGATCTTGGGTGCGTAGGTCGCTCGTGCGTCGTCCTGGGGCTGCGGCTGCAGCGTGCCGTCCACCAGGCCGACGAGGGCGTCGACGAGCAGCGGCGCGCCCAGCTCCGCCAGACGTCCGGTCAGCTCACCGGACGTCTCCGTGGGCGCGATGCGCGTCGTGCGCGTGACCAGGATGGGGCCGGTGTCCATGCCGGCGTCGAGCACGAAGCACGTCACGCCGGCGTCGAGGTCGCCGTGCAGGATGCTCGCCGGGACGGGCGCGGCGCCGCGCCACGCCGGCAGCAGCGAGAAGTGCAGGTTCACGAAGCCGTGAGCGGGGACGGCGAGCAGCGTGGAGGGGAGGATCTGGCCGTACGCCACGACCGCGCAGACGTCCAGCTGCAGGGCCGCCAACCTGCTGGTGACGTCGGCGGCCCGAAGCGGCTGCAGCACCTCGACACCGGCGTCTCGCGCCGCGACCTTCACCGGAGGCGGCGCCAGCTCGTGCCCGCGGCCGCGTGGGCGATCGGGGTTGGTCACCACAACCGGGACGTCGATCCGTGGATCCGCCAGCAACGCCTCGAGCGCCGTGACCGCGGGCGCCGGCGTGCCGAAGAACGCCGCCCTCATGATGTGTGCCCACCGCTCACGCTGCATGAGGCACGCCACACATCGGCCTGGGAGTCGCGGTGGTCCCCTACGTGGTGGGTCGGTCCATGATCTGCGGCCGGCGAAGCCGGTCCACCGCGTGCTTCGTGGAACCGGCCTCCGTGAACGTCCGGGCACACGCCGCGGGCGGGGCCACCGCACCGAGCACTCACAGCTCAGGCGCCGGCGTGTGGGCGGGCGGGTGCTCGAGCTCACCGCGCCGGATCCGACGCAGCGCGTCTTTGCGGTCGTGGCGCGCGAGGTGGTCGATGAACAGGATGCCGTTGAGGTGATCCAGCTCGTGGAGCAGCATGCGGGCGAACATGTGCTCGCCCGCGTGCTCGACCGGCTCGCCGTGCACGTCGAACCCACGCAGCCTGGCGTGCAGCGGTCGTTCGGCGGGATAGAACAGCCCGGGGAAGGACAGGCACCCCTCGTCGGCGGTCACGGTCTCCAGCGACGTCTCGACGATCTCGGGGTTGACCAGGGTCCCGATGCGATCGTCCTGGTCGAACACGAACAGCCGCTTGAGGACGCCGACCTGGTTCGCAGCGATCGCCGAACCGTGGGCCGCGCGGAGCGTGTCGAGCATGTCGTCGGCAAGCGTGCGGAGCGCCTCGTCGAAGTCCGTGACCTCCAGCGCGCGCATCCGCAGGATCGGATCGCCGAAGATCCTGATGTCGAGCCGTGCCATGCGATCCCTCTGCTCCTGTCGAAGCCGTCCTGCAATGTGTTCCTACCGAAGGTTCCCTGGGCCGTTGGGAGTCGAGCGTCAGCGAGATGATCACGTCTTCGCGGCACCAGGCTCCGCGAAGCTCCTGTCCAGCGCCGGTACCGGGTCCACGTCGACGGCGACCCGCAGGTCGTCGCTCGACCACCGCCGGCGCAGCGGGTCGAGCGCGGACAGCGTGCCACGCGGGTCGCTGGTCTTCACCAACAGCCGGCCGCTCAGGTCGGGACCGCTCAGCTGGTCGCCGCCGGGCAGCGCCGCCCCGACGGCGTCGGCGACAGCGTCGGCGTCCGCCGCGTCGATGTGGATCAGGACGCGGCTGGGTGGATAGCCCAGCTCCGCACGCCGTTCCGACTCGCCACGCCAGAAGCCCGCTGCGTCCCACCGCACCAACGCCTGGACGGCGGGGTGTGTGGGATGCCGTGTCTGGACGATGATACGCCGCGTCCACACGATGGTCATGCACAGCCGGAGCAGGTCCTCGGCGGCGTCGTAGCGAGGTCGGCCCAGCAGGGCGTCGGCATCCGGCAGCACCAGGACACCTGCCTCGTCGCCGCCCAGCCACGCCGGTCGCGTCACGACGCTGCCGCGGGTCATCACGGCGATCGCCGGCCGCGTGGTGGGACCCGGCGCGTCGAAGCCCTCCATCGCAACGACCTCGGCCTCGGGATGCGCCCGTCGCAGCTCCGCCGCCCACCGGGTGGTCCCCGCGGCCAACGGTGCGAAGCGCGTGCCGCCGCACGACGCGCAGGCCACTGCCGTGCCCTCCCAGCCACACGTCGCGCAGCGCCGTCGACCCGTGCCGACGGGCGCCAGCGAGCCTTCGCACACAGGACACGTCGCGCGCAACCCACACCGTCGGCACGCCAGGACCGTGCCCTCGCCACGGCGAGCGACCAGCACGGCCGCCACGCCTCCATCGCCGATCGCGGACCGCACGGCGTCGTCGGCGGGGCTCGACAGGCGGCTTCGGACGGTCTGGCGCTCCCGCGGATCGACGACGTCGACGCGTGGCGCCCGGGCGCGTACATCAGAGCGGTGCGCCTCGACCGCGACGACGTTGCCGCGACCGAGCAGGCGCCAGACCGCCGCACTGGGCAGCGCTCCCGTCAGCACCGTGGTGGCGCCGGACATCCGCCCCCGGGCCAGCGCGATCTCGCGCGCGTTGTGGCGCGGGCTGCGCCGCTCCTTGTACGCAGGGTTCGCCTCGTCGGTCACGACGATCAGGCCGAGGTCGCGCAGCGGACCGAACACGCCGGCCCGCTCCCCCACCAGCACGCGAGCATGGCCCGTCCGCCCTCGCAGGAACGCACGGTAGCGGGCGCGGTCCGAACGTGCCCCCCGCAGGTCGGCGCCCGCAGCGCCGGCGAGCGCGAGGCAGGCGTCGGGCACGGGTGACCGGGGATCGGGCGCGAGGACCACCGCGCTGCGTCCCGCGGCCAGGCACCGAGCGACGAGGTCGGTGACCAGCGCGGCCAGGTCGTCGCCCGGTAGGGGCCGCAGCCAGAACGCCGGAGGCGCGCCGCCTCCGGCCGCCGGCGACGCCGTGGCCCGCAGCAGCGCCGAACCCGCGTAGTGGCGCCAGGCATCCGTGGGGCACGGCGGCTGCGCCGCCGCCTCGACGACCGGTGGGTCACCCCAGCCGGCGATCGACGCTTCGACCGCGGCGACCCGCCGCGGCACGGCATGCCGCAGCACGCTCGCCAGCGTGCCGCCCCACCGGCGCGCGACCCATCGCCACAGCTGGAGGTCGTCGGCGTCGAACCGTGGCAGCGGACCGCGCACGCCCAGCAGGTCCTTGACGCGCGCCGGGTCGGTGTCGGTCGTGTCGCCGGTGTCGACCACCCAGCCGTTGCACCGCCGGCCGGCGAAGCTCACTCGGACCTCGTGACCGACCACGACGGTGACCTTGTCGGGGATCGTGTAGTCGAACGGGCGGTCCAGGTGCAGTGGTTCGACGTCGACGATCACCCTGGCGTACCGAGGAGGTCCCGGCACGCACGGCGACGTGACGCCCTTCTGATCACCCTCGGACAAGGAGGTCATGCGGTCGTGAGGAGGACACCGGGGCTGTGAGGAGCGCGGCGCCAGCCGCGGGACTCAGGTGACGGTCCGGCGCACGACTGCATGACCGACGCCTCACGCCCCTGCGGCGCGCACCAGGTCGTCCACGCGGTCGGTGCGCTCCCAGGTGAAGGTGTCGTCGGTGCGGCCGAAGTGTCCATAGGCGGCGGTCCGGCGGAACACAGGTGCACACAGGTCCAGGTCCCGGATGATCGCGGCGGGGCGCAGGTCGAAGACCTCGTCGACCGCGGCGACGATGCGGTCCGGGTCGTGGTGCTCGGTGCCGAACGTCTCGAGTGCGACGCTGACCGGCCGCGCCTTGCCGATCGCGTAGGCGACCTGCAGCTCGGCGCGGTCGGCCAGCCCTGCGGCGACGATGTTCTTGGCCACCCACCGGGCGGCATACGCCCCAGACCGGTCCACCTTCGTCGCGTCCTTGCCGCTGAACGCTCCACCCCCGTGCCGAGCCATGCCGCCGTAGGTGTCGACGACGGTCTTGCGGCCCGTCAGGCCCGCGTCCGCCTGGGGCCCACCGAGCTCGAACCTGCCGCTCGGGTTGACCAGCACCTCGTCGTCGTTCCAGGCGACACCGCTGGGGATCAGCGGAGCGATCACGTGCTCGACGAGGTCGGGCAGCAGCAGGGTCTGGATGTCGATGTCGCTGCGGTGCTGCGTCGAGATCAGCACCCGCTCGACGCGCACCGGCTTGTCGCCCTCGTAGGCGATGGTGACCTGCGTCTTGCCGTCCGGCAGCAGGTAGGGCACGACGCCCCGACGGCGGACCTCCGCGAGGTGCTCGGCCAGGCGGTGCGCCAGCTGGATCGGCAGCGGCATCAGCGCGTCGGTCTCGCGGCAGGCGTAGCCGAACATCATGCCCTGGTCGCCGGCACCCAGGCTGTCCAGATCGGCGTCGGCGTTGCCCTCCCCGGCCCGCAGCTCGTAGGAGCGGTCGACGCCGCCGGCGATGTCCGGCGACTGCTCGTCGATCGCCACCAGCACGCCACACGTCCGTCCGTCGAAGCCCGTCGCCGGACTGTCGTAGCCGATCTCGGTGATCGTCCGTCGTGCGATCGCCGCGATGTCGACGTAGGTGTTGGTTCGGATCTCGCCGCCGACCAGGACCAACCCGGTCGTGACGAACGTCTCGCAGGCGACGCGGGCGGCCGCCGGATCGGGGTCGGAGCTCAGGACCTCGTCCAGGACGGCGTCCGACACCTGGTCGGCCACCTTGTCGGGGTGGCCCTCGGTCACCGACTCGGACGTGAACAGTCGTGTGCCACCGGTCACCGGCTGTCCTTTCGTGTGTGGGGGGTCTTGCCTCGCGTGCGTCGACCGCGCGCCCGGACCGGCGACGTCCCGACCTACCGCTGTTCGAGCAGTTCGGTGACCTCGTCGCAGATGACGCCAGCCAGCCGGTCCTTTGTCGTCAGGGGCACCTCACGGCGCCCCCCGTCGGCACGTAGCAGCACCGCGCGGTTCGTGTCGACGTTGAAGCCGGCGTCGGCCATGTCGACGCGGTTGACGACGATCAGGTCCAGGCCCTTGCGGTGCAGCTTGTCACGTCCGTGGTCCTCCGCCAAGTCGGTCTCGGCGGCGAAGCCGACGAGCAGACGGCCGTCCTTTTGCGCGCCGAGCTCGGCGAGGATGTCGGGGTTGCGGACCAGGGTGATGCGGGACGCCTCGTCACTGTCCTTCTTGATCTTGTTGCGGCTGTACCGCTCCGGGCGGAAGTCGGCGACGGCCGCGGCCTTGATGACGACGTCGGCGTCGTCGATGAGGGCGAGGACCGTCTCGCGCATCTGCTCGGCGGTCTCGACGCGATGTACGGTCACGCCCGCCGGGTCGTCGAGGTGGTTGGGCGCGGCGACGAGGTCGACGTGGGCACCGCGCCTGCGTACCTCCCGGGCGATCGCGTAGCCCATCTTCCCGCTGGACCGGTTGCCGATGAAGCGCACCGGGTCGATCGGCTCGCGCGTGCCGCCCGCCGACACCACTACGCGTAGCCCCGCCAGCGAGCGGTCCGGCGCGGCAACCGCGGCGACGACCGCGTCGAAGAGGACGTCCTCGTCGGCCAGGCGCCCCTCACCGACATCGCCCGCCGCCAGCTCGCCCTCGTCGGGCCCGACGATGTGGACACCACGGCGCCGCAGGGTCTCGGTGTTGGCGCGCGTGGCCGGGTGGTGCCACATCTCCGTGTGCATCGCCGGGGCGACCACCACCGGGCAGTCGAGCATCAGCGCCGCGCTGGTCACGAGGTCGTCGGCGACCCCGGTCGCCAGCTTGGCCATGAGGTTGGCAGTGGCGGGCGCGAACACCGCCACGTCGGCCTCGCGGGCGAGGTGGATGTGGGGCACCTCGTCGGTGCCGTCGAAGACCCCCATGGGCACCGGACGACCCGTCAGGCCCTCGAAGGTCGCGGGGCCGATGAACGTCGCCGCCGCGGGCGTCAGCAGCGCCTGGACCGTCGCGCCCGCCTTCAGGAGCGCGCGGGCGAGGCTGGCGGCCTTGTATGCGGCGATGCCGCCCGACACCACGAGCAGCACGTGGCGCCCCGCCAGGACGTCCGGGGCGTCCGGCATCGGTCGGGCCGGCTACGAGTCGGACGTGTCGCTGACGCCCTCGGCGGCGTCGTCCACGTCGTCGTCCACGCCGAGGTCGTCCTCGACTGCGCCGAAGTCCTCACCGAGCGTGTAGATCTCAGCGCCACCTTCGCCGCTGAGCAGCTCCTCCGCCGCCCGGCGGACGTCCCGGGCGTACTGCGGGACGATCTTGCCGGCCGCGATCTCCTCGAGGGCGATCGACAGCGGCTTGTTCGAGTCGACCTGCTCCACCAGCGGGGGCGTGTACTGGCCGAGCCCCTCGCCGAGCGAGTGGTAGTAATCGTTGATCTCGCGCGCCCGCTGCGCCGCGAGGTGCACCAGCGTGTACTTGCTGTCGACCTTCGACAGCAGTTCGTCGATGGTAGCGATGACGATGCTCCTTGCGAGTGGATGCTGGGTGTGGAAGATGTCCGCGCAAGCCGATCAGCGGCCGTCGCCTGCCTCCAGTATACGGGCGATGCATGCGGCGGCCGCGTCGACGTCGTCGTTGGTGATGTGGTGGTCGAACGCCGACGCCTGGGCCAACTCCCACTCCGCCAGCGCCATCCGCTCGGCGACGCGATCGTCGTCGTCGGCACCGCGTCGCTGTAGGCGCGTGACCAGCGTGTCGGGATCCGGCGGGTGCAGGAAGATCAGCGTCGCCTGCGGGAACTCCTTCTTGACCGCGAGCGCGCCGTGGATCTCGAGCTCAAGCAGGACCGACCCGCCGTGGGCGAGCGGTTCCCTGACGCTGCGCCACGGCGTGCCGTAGCGGTTGCCGCCGAACGCGGCCCATTCGAGCAGCTGGTCGTCGGCGATCATCCGATCGAACTCGGCGTCCGACACGAAGTGGTACTCGACGCCGTCGCGCTCGCCCGGTCGTGGGGCGCGCGTGGTCGCGGAGACCGACACCGACCAGCCGGACAGCCGGTCACACAGTGCCGCGATGACGGTGCCCTTGCCGACGCCGCCCGGGCCGCTGAGCACCGCGATGCGCGACGTCACGCGGTGGCGCCCGCCTCGATGCGCTGCCGCGTCGGCGACGTCGGGTCGGCGGGACCTGGCGCGTCCCGACGGTCAGCCCAGGTCACGGTCGGAGAACTCCGCAAGCAGCCGATCGCGCTGGTTCACTCCCAGCCCGCGCAACCGGCGTGACGACGAGATGTCCAGGCGCTCCATCAGCCGCCGGGCTCGTACCCGGCCGACCTTGGGCATGGCCTCCAACACCTCCGACACCCTCGTCTTTGCGATGACCTCGTCGTCGTCGGCCCGGGCGAGCACCTCGGGCAGGTCGATCTCGCCCGACTTGAGCCGCTGCTTCATCTCGGCTCGCAGCCTGCGTGCCTCCGCGGCCATGTTGAGTGCCTCGCGACGAGCGTCGTCATCGAGCTCAGGTAACGGCATGGATCCTCCTCGGACGACCTCGCCGGGTGTCCGCGCATCCTATCCAGCGCGCCGGACGGGTCAAAGTGGTGTTCAACTCCCGTGACGCCCGACGGGTGCGGCGACACCGGCCAGGCCCGTCCCGCACGGGTTGGACCTGTCCCATCAGACCTTGGCCACCGGGACGAGTGGTACGCCCGACCCCACGAGCCGGACGGGTCTACAGCTCGCTCGCACCGAACAGTGCCGACAGCTTGAGGTCGTCCTCGGCCAGTTTGTGCGCGCCGCCGGCCTCACGGTCGATGACGCACACGACCTGATCGACGATCGCGCCGCGTGACCGCAGCTCCGCCGCCGAGGCCCGCACCTGGCCACCGGTCGTGATGACGTCCTCGACGATGAGCAGACGCCACCCGTCGATCTCACCGCCCTCGGCCAGGCGCTCGGTGCCGTGGGGCTTGGCCTCCCTGCGCACGAACCGCGTCGGCAGGCCGGTGACCTGTGACAGCACGACTGCCAGGGGCACACCGCCGAGCTCGAGGCCCGCCAGCGCGTCGATGTCGTCAGGCACCAGCGGCTTCATCGCCTCGGCGATGTCCCACAGCAGCGGTGGGTCCGCCTCGAACATGTACTTGTCGAAGTACTCGGTGCTGACGGCCCCCGAACGCAGGACGAAGTGGCCGGTCAGGTACGACCGGTTGCGGATGCGCCTGGCGAGCCGCTCGCGTGTCACCACGGCCGCTACGCCCGCGTCGCCGGCTGCGTTGTCAGCTGCGCCCGGATCCGCCGGACCGCGGCGACGGGGTCGTCCGTCGTGGTCACGGGCCGGCCGACGACCAGTAGGTCGGCACCGGCGTCGACCGCCATCCGCGGCGTGACGACACGTGCCTGATCGTGCATCGCTGCTCCCTCCGGCCGAACGCCTGGTACGACGAGGATCACGTCGTCGTCGACGGCCGAGCGGACCGTCGCGACTTCGTGCCCAGCGCACACGATACCGGCTGCGCCGGCCCCGATGGCACGTGAGGCCAGTCGGGGGACGACGGTTTTCGCATCTTGCATGCCGAGCACCGCCAACTCGTCGTCGTCGATGCTCGTGAGCACGGTGACGGCCAGGATCGCCACGTCCGGTGCGGCCGTGGCGGCGGCGGCGACCATGGCCGCTCCACCGGCGGCGTGCACGGTGACCAGTGACGCGCCATGGGCGGCCGCGGCGGCCGCCGCACCGGCCACGGTGTTGGGGATGTCGTGCAGCTTGAGGTCGCAGAACACCGGAGCGTGGTCCGCGGCGAGGCTGATTGCCTGTGGGCCCAGCGCCGAGACGGCCTCCAAGCCGACCTTCAGGACGTCCGCCTCGCTGGCCAGCGCCGATGCCAACTCGCGCAGGCGCCCCCCGTCGTTGGTGTCCAGTGCGACCGCGATCTTGGGGTCAGGCCTCATGCGGTGCCCTCTCTCGCCCGTCGTGCCTCCCGCACGGGCGCACCGGCGATGCCACGCAGCCTGGCGAGCGACGGCTCGTCGTGCCGCCTGAGCCAGTGGACCAGCCCGCGCACGGCGTCGGGGATGGCGCACGGGTCGGCGAACGTCGCCGTGCCGATCGCCACCGCGCTGGCTCCCCCCATGACGAACTCGATGACGTCCTCGGCGGTCCGCGCCCCGCCCATGCCGATGATCGGCACCTGCCCGAGCGCGCGGTGGACCTGATGGACCGCACGGATGGCGACCGGCTTGATGGCGGGGCCCGACAGCCCGCCCGTGCCGGCAGCCAGCTTCGGACGCCGGGTCTCGAGGTCGATCGCCATGCCGAGCAGCGTGTTGATCAGGCTCACCCCGGTCGCGCCGGCGTCGACCGCCGCGGCCGCGATGCTGGCGATGTCGGTGACGTCGGGTGTCAGCTTCGCGAAGACGGGCACGTCCACGGTCGACGTGACGGCCGCGATGGCCTCTCCGCTCGCCCCGGTGCGGCACGCGAACACGGTGCCGCGGTCCTCGACGTTCGGACACGAGATGTTGACCTCGAGCGCCGCGATCCCGGGCACGTCCTTCAGCCGCTTGGCCAGCAGCCCGTACTCGTCGACCGTCCTGCCGGCGATGCTGGCGATCACGGGGACGTCCTGCGCGGCCAGCCACGGCAGGTCGCGGTCCAGCCACGCGTCGACGCCGGGGTTCTGCAGGCCGATGGCGTTCAGCATGCCGCTGGCGGTCTCGGCCATGCGGGGCGGGGGTAGGCCGGCGCGCGCCTCCAGCGTGACCGACTTCGTCACGACCGCCCCGAGCGTCGACAGGTCGAAGAACCGGGCCATCTCGCGGCCACTCGCGAAGCACCCACTGGCTGTGACCACCGGGTTGCGCAGTCGCAGCGGCCCGAGCTCAACCGCCAGATCGACGCTCAACGGATGATCTCTCCCCCATCTGAGGCGCTTGGTCGTCACGAAGGACCTCGCTGGCGTGAGGAGCCCGGAGTCGCGGGACTCAGGGGAGGTCCGGGGTGACGATCAAGCGCTGAAGCCCAGTCGACCCGTGTCGCGTCGAGGACGGGCCCGTCGATGCACGCGCGCAGGTAGCTCCGCCCGGCGGGCACGACGCAGGTCATGCAGACCCCGACCGAGCAGCCCATGTGTTCCTCGACAGCGACCTGGCACGAGGTTCCGCGGGCCTCGGCGACCCGCGCGACCGCAGCCAGCATGGCCATCGGTCCGCAGGCGAACAGCGCAGCGTCGCCACCGGCGGCCAGGCGATCGACGAGGACGTCGGTCACGACACCCCGTCGTCCTCGGCTGCCGTCCTCCGTGACCTCATGCAGCGTCGGCGGTCGGTCCCGGGACCCGACCTCATGCAGCGTCAGCGCGTCCTCCTGCGCCACCGGATACAACGCGGTGGCCGAACGCGCGCCGCTGAGCACCTCGACGGTGTGGCCCACCCCGACGAGCCGGCCGGCAAGCCAGACGAGCGCCGCGACGCCGTAGCCACCGCCGACCAGCAGGCACCGGGTCGGCTCGCCCGGCACGGCGAAGCCGGTGCCGAGTGGACCGGTGAGGTCGAGGGTGGTGGACATCGGGCGTTCCACCAGCCAGGTCGACCCGCGGCCGACCACGGCGATCACGAGGTCCAGCAGACCGGCGGCCCGGTCGACCCCGGCGATGGCGAACGGCCGGCGCAGCAGCGTTCCGGGCGCACCGACTCCCACACTCACGAACTGACCGGGCACCGCCGCATCGACGATGTCGGGCGCCGCGATCGTGAGCACGTGGTAGATGCCCGCCGCACGCCGGGCCACGAGCGTGCCGGTGGTCGCGACCGGCGCGGACATCGCAGGTTCGGCGGTTGCCGTCACGACCGCGGACCACCCCCGTCGAGCGCGGCTCTGGCGTCGGCGTGGAACTCCTGGAGGCTGCGCACACCCACACCTCCGGAGCGCAGGGCCTCGATGCCCTGGATCGCTGCAAGGATGCCGGACAGGGTCGTGATGCACGGGATGCCGTGACGCACCGCGGCGGTCCGGATCTCGTAGCCGTCGGCGCGTGGCCCGATGCCGCCCCGTGGGGTGTTGAACACCAGGTCGACGTCGCCCGCCTCGATGCGGTCCACGATGGAGGTGTGCCCGGTGGCTCGGGCCTCGGAGAACTTGCGCACGACCTGCGCGTCGACGCCGCTGCGCCGCAGTGTCGCCGCGGTCCCCTCGGTCGCGAGGATCTCGAAGCCCAGCTCGGCCAGGCGCTTGACCGGGAAGATCAGCGCGCGCTTGTCACGGTTGGCGATCGACACGAACACCGAGCCCTTCTCGGGCAGCACCATCGCGCCGGTACCGGCCTGGCTCTTGGCGAAGGCGACGCCGAAGTTGGCGTCGATGCCCATGACCTCGCCGGTCGAGCGCATCTCGGGCCCCAGCCGGGTGTCCACTCCGGGGAAGCGGTTGAACGGCAGAACCGCCTCCTTGACCGCGGTGTAGCGCAGGGTCGGTGCGGTGACCATGTCGAGCGGCGGCGCGAGCCCCTCGTCGCGCAGGTCCTGCAGCGTCGTGCCAGCCATCACGCGCGCGGCCAGCTTGGCCAGCGGCACCCCGGTCGCCTTCGACACGAACGGCGTGGTCCGCGACGCGCGCGGATTGGCCTCGAGCACCAGCGCGACCTCGTCCCGCAGCGCGAACTGGATGTTGATCAGGCCGCGGGTCTCCAGGGCGTCGGCGATCATCCTGGTCTGGTCCCGCAGCACCGACAGCTGCGCGCGGCCCAGCGTGAACGGCGGCAGCACGCACGCCGAGTCGCCGGAGTGCACGCCGGCCTCCTCGATGTGCTCGGTGATGCCGCCGACGAACACCTCGGTGCCGTCGTAGACGGCGTCGACATCGAGCTCGACCGCCGACTCGAGGAACCTGTCGACCAACACGGCACCCTCGGCGGCGTTGGCCTCCAGCCACTGTCGCAGCTGGTCGGCGTCGTACACGATCGCCATCGCACGCCCGCCGAGGACGTACGACGGACGCAGCAGGACCGGAAAGCCGATGCCGTTGGCGATGGCCAGCGCATCGTTGTGCGACGTCGCGACGCCGCCCTCGGGCTGTGGGATCGCAAGCTCGGCGAGCAGCGCGCCGAAGCGGCCACGGTCCTCGGCGCGGTCGATCGCCTCGGGCGCGGTCCCGAGGATGCGCACGCCCTCGGCCTCCAGCGCATGCGCAAGCTTCAGCGGCGTCTGCCCGCCGAACTGCACGAGCACACCGATGTCGTCGGCGCCTGCGGCAACCTCCGCGTCGTGTATCGCCAGGACGTCCTCGACGGTCAGCGGCTCGAAGTACAGCCGATCGGCCGTGTCGTAGTCGGTCGACACCGTCTCCGGGTTGCAGTTCACCATGATGGTCTCATAGCCGGCGTCGCGGAGCGCTTGCACGGCGTGCACGCAGCAGTAGTCGAACTCGATGCCCTGTCCGATGCGGTTGGGACCCGAGCCCAGGATCATCACGCGCGGCCGGTCGCTGTGGCGGACCTCCGTGGTGTCCTCGTACGTCGAGTAGTGGTAGGGCGTGGCGGCGGCGAACTCCGCCGCGCACGTGTCGACCGTCTTGAACACCGGCAGCACGCGGAGCTCGCGACGGCGCCGACGGACCGCGGCCTCGTCAACCCCCAACAGCCCCGCGATCATCGCGTCGCCGAAGCCGGCCCGCTTGGCGCGGCGCAGCAGCCAGTCGTCGACGTTGGCCAGCGTCTCACAGGCGCGCAGGGTCCGGCGCAGCTCGACGATCTGGGCGAGCTGGTCACAGAACCACGGGTCGTATCCGGTGAGCTCGGCGACCCGCTGCGGGGCCCAGCCACGGGTCAGCGCCGCGTCCGCGTCGTGCAGGCGGGTCGACGTCGGCGTGCGCAGCGCGGCGGCCAGCTCGCCGTCGCTGCGGTCGTCGACAGCGCCGACGAGCCCGACCGTGCCGTCCTCCAGCGACCGCAGCGCCTTGCCGAGCGACTCGGTGAACGTGCGGCCGATGGCCATGACCTCCCCGACGCTACGCATCCGGGTCGTCAGACGCCTGTCGACGCCAGGGAACTTCTCGAAGTTGAAGCGCGGGATCTTCGTGACGACGTAGTCGATGGACGGTTCGAACGCGGCGAGCGTCTCGCTGGTGATGTCGTTGGCGATCTCGTCGAGGCGGTAGCCGACCGCGAGCTGCGCGGCGATCTTTGCGATAGGAAAGCCCGTCGCCTTCGACGCCAGCGCGCTCGAGCGCGACACGCGTGGGTTCATCTCGATGACCCTGATGCGCCCTGACGCCGGATCGACCGCGAACTGGACGTTGCTGCCGCCGGTGGCGACGCCGACCTTGCGCATCACCGCGAACGAGGCGTTGCGCAGCTGCTGGAACTCGACGTCGGACAGGGTCATCGCGGGCGCGACCGTGATCGAGTCACCGGTGTGCACACCCATGGGGTCGAGGTTCTCGATGGTGCACACCACCACGCAGTTGTCGGCGTGGTCGCGCATGACCTCGAGCTCGTACTCCTTCCACCCCAGCAGCGACTCGTCGATCTGCACCTGGTCGATCGGGCTCGCGTCGAGGCCCTCGCTGACCAGCCGCTCGAACTCGGGCCAGTCCTCGGCGACGCCGCTGCCGGCACCGCCGAGCGTGAACGACGACCGCACGAGCACCGGGAAGCCCATCTGGTCCGCCAGCCGGCGGGCCGTGCCGAGATCCCGCGCCTCACCGGACCGTGCGACCTCGAGCCCGATCTCGCCCATCGCCTCGGCGAACTGCCGGCGATCCTCGGCCAGGCAGATGCTGGCCAGACCCGCGCCGATCGGCTCGACGCCGTAGCGCTCCAGCACGCCGGCGTTGGCCAGGTCCATGGCGACGTTCAGCCCCGTCTGCCCACCCAGCGTCGGCAGGAGCGCCAGCCGGTGACCGTGCTCGACCTCCCGCGCGATCACCCTGGTGACCATCTCGACGGTCAACGGCTCGACGTAGGTGGCGTCCGCGAACGCCGGGTCGGTCATGATCGTCGCCGGGTTCGAGTTGACCAGCACCACCCGGAAGCCCTCGCGGCGCAGCACCTTGCAGGCCTGCGCGCCCGAGTAGTCGAACTCGCAGGCCTGGCCGATGACGATCGGGCCGGAGCCGAGGACGAGGACCGTATCGAAATCACCGCGTGCCGGCATGGTCAGGCCCCCCCGGTGCGGGCGACGGGTCGCGCACCGACCAGCTCGGGCCACGCGACGGGACCTGCCGTGACCCCGCGTCCACACCGCGTCATCAGCTCGGTGAACCTGGTGAACAGGTACCGCCCGTCGTGCGGCCCCGGCGCGGCCTCGGGGTGGTACTGGACGCTGAACGCCGCCACGTCGTGGCAGGCCAGGCCCTCGTTGATCCCGTCGTTGAGGTTCAGGTGGGAGGCGGTGACCCGGCCGAACCGGTCGGCTGTCGCGAGCGAGGCGTTGTCCACGGCGAACCCGTGGTTGTGCGTCGAGATCTCGACCGTGTCGTCGGCGACGTTGCGGACCGGTTGGTTGGTCCCACGGTGGCCGAACGGCAGCTTGTAGGTCGTCGCGCCGACCGCATGGCCGAGCAGCTGGTGGCCGAGGCAGATGCCGAACACCGGCAGCCCCGCATCGAGCAGGCCGCGCAAGGCCTCGATGCCGTACGTCACGGCCGCCGGGTCACCGGGACCGTTCGAGCAGAAGACCCCGTCGGGCTCCCACGCCAGCACGTCGTCGGAGGGGGTCGTCGCCGGCACGACGCGCACGGCACAGCCCGCCGCGGTCAGCAGCCGCAGGATGTTGCGCTTGATGCCGAAGTCGTAGGCGACGACCCGGAACCGCGCGTCCGCGACCTCGATGTCGCGCACCGTGTCGGTGGACACCTCACGCGCGAGGTCGGCGCCGGTCATCTGCGGTGCCGCACGGACGATCTCGAGCAGCGCTGCCGGGTGGTCGAGCTCGGAGCTGATGCCGGCGCGCATCGCCCCCGCCGAGCGGATGTGGCGCGCCAGGCGGCGGGTGTCGACCTCGGTGACGCCCACGACGCCCGCGTCGGCGAGCTCGTCGTCCAGGCTGCCGGTCGCCCGCCAGTTCGAGTGCATCCGGCTCGCGGACCGGACGATGAACCCTGCGACCTGCACGCTGCCGGCCTCGGCGTCGACCCCGGTCGTCCCGTAGTTGCCCTGATGGGGCGTGGTCATCGCCACGAGCTGACGGTGGTAGCTCGGGTCGGTCAGGACCTCCTGGTAGCCGGTCAGGCTGGTGTTGAAGACCACTTCGCCGGTGCTTGTGCCGGTGGCGCCGTAGGCCTCGCCGACGAACGTCTCGCCATCCTCGAGCACGAGCAGGGCCCGTGGGCGTCGTTCGATCATCACGACAGATCGTCCATCCCGTCGTCGCCGCCCGCCGATGGCAGCGGCTCGCCGTCCCGTACGGTGAACCGTCCGCGCAACAGCGTGTAATGCACCCGCCCCCACAGCTGCCGGCCCGCGAACGGCGTGTTGCGACTGCGGCTGTGCGACGCGCGTGGATCGACCCTCGACTGCGCATCGGGATCGAACAGCACCAGGTTGGCCGGTGCGCCCGGTGCGATCGGTCCGCCGTGTCCGACGATATCGCGGCTGCGTGCCGGCTTCGTCGACAATGCCGCGATCGCCTGGGACATCGTCAGCACGCCAGGCCGCACCAGCTCGGTCACCGTGACCGCCAGTGCGGTCTCGAGACCGAGCATGCCGCAGGGCGCGGTCGCCCAGTCCCGCTCCTTCGTCTCGGGCGGATGTGGCGCATGGTCGGTCGCGATCGCGTCGATGGTGCCGTCAGCCAGACCCGTGCGGACAGCCTCGACGTCGGTCTTGACCCGCAGGGGCGGGTTGACCTTGTAGACGGGGTCGTAGGTCGCGACCTGCTCGTCGGTCAGTGTGAAGTGGTGGGGCGTGGCTTCGGCCGTGACACGCGTGCCCCGCGCCTTGGCCTCGCGAATCAGTGCGACCGTCTCGGCGGTCGACACGTGCGGGATGTGCAGGCGCGCCCCGAGGCCCCGCGCCAGGATGAGGTCGCGGGCGACCATGGCCTCCTCCGCCTCGCGCGGCCAGCCCGTCAGGCCGAGCATGTCGGACCGCACGCCCTCGTGCATCTGCGCGTCACGGGTGAGGGTGGGTTCCTCGGCGTGGTTGCACATGATCGCGTCCCACGTCCCGGCGTACGCCAGGGCCTGCCTCATCACACGCGCGGAGTGCACCGGGTGCCCGTCGTCAGAGAAGCAGCGCACCCCGACGGCCGCCATGGCGCCGAGCTCGGCGAGTTCCTCGCCAGCGAGGTCGCGGGTGATGGCCCCGACGGGGAACACGTCGCACATCGCGGCCTCACGTGCCAGCCGCAGGACCTGCTCGATGACGCCGGCATGGTCGGCGACCGGCTGCGTGTTGGCCATCGGGCAGACCGCAGTGAACCCGCCAGCCGCGGCGGCGGTGGTGCCCGTCTCGACGGTCTCGGCATCCTCGCCACCCGGTTCGCGCAGGTGGACGTGCAGGTCGACCAGGCCGGGGGCCAGGATCAGGCCCGTCGCGTCGATGCGCAGGCCGCGTGACTCAGGCCCGACGGAGTCGACCCTGTCGCCCTCGATGACCACGTTGGCGGTCTCGTCGCGTCCGCTGGCCGGGTCGACGACCCGCACGCCCGTGAAGGTGAACAGCGAGTGCTCGATCATGCCAGCGACCTGACGCGGACGGCGCGGTAGGTCATCTGCGGCGGCCTACCGCTGACGCTGCTTGAGGTCATCTCGGCGACCTACCGCTGACGCTGCTTGAGGTCATCTCGGCGACCTACCGCTGACGCTGCTTGAGGTCATCTGCGGCCTGCCGCCGCGAGGTGGGGTGGTCATGGAGTCAACTGTCTTGGGTCGGGTGGTCGCCCCCGAGCATCAGGTAGAGGCAGCTCATGCGCACCGCGACGCCATTGGCCACCTGACGGGTGATCAGCGAGTTGGGCGCGTCCGCCACGTCCGCTGTCAACTCGATCCCGCGGTTCATGGGACCAGGGTGCATGATGACTGCCTGGTCGGCCAGCTGGCCGAGGCGGTGGCGGTCGACTCCCCACAGGCGCGCGTACTCGCGGATCGAGGGGATGAACTGCTCCTTCATCCGCTCGCGCTGGACCCGCAACATGTAGACCACGTCGGCCTTGCCCAGCACCGGGTCGGGATCGTGCGCGACGTCGACGCCCCAGTCCTCGGCCGCCATCGGCAGCAGGGTGGGCGGACCGATGAGCGTGACGCCGGCGCCCATCGTGCGCAGCCCCTGCACGAGGCTGCGCGCCACGCGCGAGTGGAGCACATCGCCGACGATGGCGACGTGCAGCCCGTCGAGCCTTCCGAAGCGCTCGCGGATCGTGTACAGGTCGAGCAGCGCCTGGGTCGGATGCTGGTGACGACCGTCGCCGGCGTTGAGCACGTGCCCGTCGACCCAGCGCGTCAGCTGCCACGGTGCGCCCGACGCGGGATGGCGGACCACGACCGCGTCGACACCCATCGCCTGCAGGGTCAGTGCCGTGTCCTTCAGCGACTCCCCCTTCGACACGCTCGAGCCCTTGGCCGAGAAGTTCAGCACGTCGGCCGACAGACGCTTGGCGGCGATCTCGAAGCTCACCCGGGTGCGGGTCGAGTCCTCGAAGAACAGGTTGCACACCGTGCGCCCGCGCAGGGTCGGCACCTTCTTGATCGGGCGCTCGGCCAGCGCCTGGAACGCCCCGGCCGTGTCGAGGATCTCGGTGATCAGCGGCGCGTCGAGGTCGTCCATGCTCAGCAGGTGCGACAGCCGCCGGCCTTCGCCGGCCGCCGCCCGGTCGAGCGCGATCGGATCGTGGGTCGTCATGCCGGGCCCCCGTTGTCGGCGTCGGCAATCGACACGGCGTCGACCCCGTCGTGCTCGACGAGCCGGACCTGCACCGTCTGGTCGGGCGAGGTCGGCAGGTTCTTGCCGACGTAGTCGGCGCGGATCGGCAGCTCGCGGTGGCCGCGGTCGACCAGCACCGCCAACTCGATCGCCGCGGGGCGGCCCTGGTCGATCACCGCCTCCATCGCCGCGCGGATCGTGCGGCCGGTGTAGAGCACGTCGTCGACGAGCACGACGGTCAGGCCCTCTGTGTCGACCGGGGTCCAGGTGCGCTCCAGCGGCCGCGGGCCGATGCGCGCGTAGTCGTCGCGGTACAGGGCGACGTCCAGCGTCCCCGCGGGGACGGCTACGCCCTCGATCTGCTCGATGTCGGCGACCAGGCGGCGCGCCAACGGCACGCCGCGGGTGTGGATGCCCAGCACGACGAGGCCCTCGGCTCCGGCGTGGCGTTCGAGCAGCTGGTGGGCCATGCGGCGGACGGCGCGCCGGATCGCATCGGCGTCGAGGACCGTGCGGGAGGAGGTGGCACCCGAGGCGGATCCGGGTGCGCGCGCAGACGTCATCGCAGGGTGACCTTTCTGGCCTCACCGGACCAGGCTTAAAGGCGTCGGCAGGAACCTAGCAGCCACCCCGTGGGGTCACAACGAGGCGGCACACGGCAGCCGCATCACGGGTGAGGATGGGCGGTGCCCTCCCGCATGCTGGCGACGCGGTCCTCACGGCGGGCGACCTGGGCCAGCACCCCGTTGATGAACCGTCCGGAGTCCGCGGTCGACAGCTCGTTTGCCAGCTCGACGGCCTCGTCGATCACCACCGCGACCGGCACATCTGAGCAGAGCAGCTCCCACAGACCAAGGCGGAGCAGGTTGCGGTCGACGATCGGCATGCGCTCGATCGTCCAGCCCCGCGCGTAGGCGGTGATCAGCCGGTCGACCTCCGCGCGCTCCCCGGCCACGCCCTCCACCAGCGTCGTGGTGAACACGGTCGGCGGCTCGCCGCCGGCGGCCGCGCGCCCGAGCACCTCGGCGGGCTCGTCACCGCGCAGGTCAGCTTCGTAGAGCAGCGCGGCCGCGCGCTGCCGATCGGCGTGTCGTGACTGCACCATCGACCTGGAGACGCGCGTCAGGCGCGGGAGCTGTAGGCGCCGGTCCGCGTGTCGACCTTGATGCGCTCGCCCGGGTTGATGAACAGCGGAACCTGGACGACCGCCCCGGTCTCCAGCGTGGCGGGCTTGGTCGCACCCGACACGCGGTCACCCTGCACGCCGGGCTCGGTCTCGGTGATCTCCAGCTCGACGCTGGCCGGCAGGTTGACCCCCACGACCTCGTCCTCGTGGAACACCAGCTCGATCGTGTCGCCCTCGACGAACCACAGCGCGGCGTCGCCGATCGCCTCCTCGGGGACGTAGGTCTGCTCGAAGTGCTCGGTGTCCATGAAGACCAGCTGTGCGCCGTCGCGGTACAGGTACTGCAGCTGGCGGCGCGTCAGGATCGCCTGGTCGACGTTCTCCCCGGCGCGGAACGTGCGGTCGACGGTCTTGCCGCTGCGCACGCCCTTCAGCGTGGTGCGCACGAACGCGCCGCCCTTGCCGGGCTTGACGTGCTGGAAGTACTCGACGCGCCACAGCTCGCCGTCGATCTGCAGCGTCATGCCGTTCTTCAGGCTGTTGGTGGACACCATCGGGGGACCTCGCGGGTGCAGCGGTGGGAGGCGGTGGGCGGCGCGAACCGACCGGCGACCCTGCAGCGGCGCGCAGCGTCCGCCCGTCGCGCGGTGGAGCGAGAAGTGTAGCGTCAGCCGCCCTCGCGGGATCGCGCCAGGTGGCGCGCCGCCAGCACGGCAAGCTCGTAGCCGTACGGTCCCGCCCCGGTGATCGTGACGTCGACGACCGGGCTGACGACGCTGGTGTGGCGGAACGTCTCACGCGCGGCGGTCTGCGACAGGTGGACCTCGACGGTCGGCAGGCCGACCAGCTCGACGGCGTCGCGCAGGGCGTAGCTGTAGTGGGTCAACGCGCCCGGGTTCAGCACGATCGCCGCCGTGCCGTCGGTGCGGGCCAGGTGCAGCCGCTCGATCAGCGCGCCCTCGTGCTCGGTCGTGAACTCCTCGACGTCGGCGTGCACCCGCTTGACGGCTGCGACGATGTCGGCCATCGTTGCACTTCCATAAATGTGGGGGGCGCGGTGGCCAAGTTGCGAGAGGTTCGGGCCATTCGCGAGCAGAATGCGCACACTTCCTCCTGACGTCGGCGTGGATCCTATGGGCACGACCTCGAGCGGTGCCGACAGGCACGTCAACAGCGCCGTCGGGCGCGTCGTCGACCTGCTCGACGACGCGGTCAGCCCAGGCATGCTCGGTGACGTCCTGCGCCGCCTGGCCGAATCGCTCGAGGTCGACGAGCTCGCCCTGTTCTCCGGTTCCACGCCCGCGGTGCTGATCGCTGCCGGGGGCCCGCGGGTGGTCGCGGACCGCAACGCGGCCGACGACCGCGTCGACCGCGCGGCGATCGCCGGCACAATCGTCCAGGTCGGCGGCGACGGGGATCGCGAGCCGTGGGTCATCGACCCTGAGACCATCGTGCACGGTGGGCTGTGGGTACCGGCGCCACCGGACGCGGCGGTGCCAGCGGTCGTGCGAGCGCTGCGGGTCGACGGCCGGCCGTTCCCGGCGGGCACGCTGCAGGTGCTCACCGTGGTCGTGCGGCGCGCCGCGACGGCGCTGCAGCGGCTGCACCGGCAGCAGTTCGAGCAGGCCCGCGACGCGGAGCGCGCGCAGCTGTTCCTGGTGTCCGCCAGCGTCGCCGGGGACCTCGACTTCGGGCTGGTCGCGATGCGCGTCGTCGAGGGCATCACCCGGGTCACGGAGTTCGGGGCCGCCACCGTCGAGGTGGTGGACGGCGACCGCGTGCGGCGGGCGGCGGCCTGCGGCGACGAGCGCCTGACCGTCGGCGTGTCCAGCCCGCTGCAGCGATGGCGGGACGCCCTCACCGACGACCGGGGAATCGGTGAGCTCAGCTTCCTCCTGCCCCTGCACGGGTCACTGCCTGCCGCGGGCGAGCCCGACGCCGCCACCGGCGTGGTCACGCAGCTGCGGGGCAGGGACGGCGAGGTCCTGGGCTTCCTCACGCTGGCGCAGCCACGCACGGCCGCCGCGCTCGAGCCGCACACGATCCAGACCGTCGAGCTGTTCGCCCGCCAGGCGCAGATCGCGCTCGTCAACGCCGCCCTGCTGCGCGAGTCGGAGCGCCAGCGCGACATCGCCCACACGCTGATGCAGGTCACCAGCGAGCTCGCGACCGGCCTCGACGTCGACGGCATCCTGGCGACCTGCCGCCGCGTGGCTGTCGCGAACTCCGTCGCCGAGCGGGCGACGCTGCTGGTCGTGGACGACGGCGGACGCGTGCAGGTCGCGCCCGCCACGGCCGGCCGGCCCGTCGGCGACCCACCCGGGACGCCGGCGTCCATCGACGACGATCAGCTCCTGGCGGACTGCCTGGGGGCGGACGATCCGATCATCATCCACGACGTCACCTCGTCCCCGCATGCGACCGCCCCCGTGCTCACCGCGCTCGAGGCGCGCAGCGCCGCGCTGTACCCGGTGCGCGCCGGTGGTGACGCGCTGGCGGTCCTGATCGTCAGCCACCGAACGACCGTGCGGTTCCCCGCCGACGAGGTGGCGCTGCTGCGCCAGATCGCCACCCAGGCGGGCACGGCGCTGCGGCAGTCGCTGCTGCACGAGCAGACCCGCGAGCACGCCGAGCACAACGCCCGCCTGGTCCGGCTGACGACCGCGATGACGACGACGCTGAACTTCGAGGTCATCTTCCGGCGCATCGTCGAGGCGGTGACCGACCGACTCGACGCCGACACCGTGTCCGTCCTGCGCATCGGTGACCACACCGCCCAGGTGCTGGGCCACATGGCCGACGGCGACGTGCACTGCGGCCGGCCGCCACTGGAGGTGCCGATCGACGACCGGCTGGCCGAGGCGCTCCAGCTGGTGTGGGACCGTGGCACGCTGCGCATGGACGACGTGCGCACGTGCCCCGCCCTGTCGTCGATCGCCCGGTCGTCGACGCGCGCCGCCGTCCTGGCCGCGCCGGCGAACCGTGCCGAGACCAACGTGCTGCTGACCGTCAGCAGCCGCGCGACCGCCGCGTGCGGATCCGCCGAGGAGCGCTTCCTCGCCGACCTGGTCCGCGTGACCCGGCTCGCCGTGCGCAACGCCGACCTGTTCGACGAGGTGCTCGAGTCTGCGCGCCGCGACCCGCTGACCGGGCTGCTCAACCGACGGGTGTTCTGGTCGACGCTCCAGGACCACCTCCGCCGGCTGAGCTCCCAGGAGACGCTGGCTCTCGCCGTCATCGACGCCGACGACTTCAAGCAGATCAACGACCGCCACGGCCATGCGGTCGGCGACGTCGCGCTGCAGCACATCGCGACCCAGCTCGAGGGGACCGTGCGCGACGACGACCGCGTGTTTCGCATCGGCGGCGAGGAGTTCACGGTCATCATGCCCACGGCCAGCGCGGAACGGGCCTACCGGATGCTGCGCCGGTCCATGCGGGCGGTCAGCGCCCGCCGGGTCGACCTGCCGCCGCTGTCGATCTCCGCGGGCGTCGCGGTCGCGCCGTTCGACGGCACCACGGCCGACGCGCTGTTCGGCGAGGCCGACCGCGCCCTGCTCAGCGCCAAGCGTCACGGCAAGAACCGAGTCGAGCTG